>NZ_DHXG01000074.1:13224-50260 GCF_002413585.1 Paracoccus sp. UBA5162 | reverse complement strand
CCGGAATTGCGGGCCACGCCGTCCACCAGCAGGTTGGTCGAGGTGCCGATCATCGTCATCGTGCCGCCCAGGATCGACAGATAGGACAGCGGGATCAGCAGCTTCGAGGGGGATTTTCCCATTTCCTTCGCCAACTGCATGAAGATCGGCATCATCACCACGACCAGCGGCGTGTTGTTGACAAAGGCCGACATGGCGCAGACCAGGCAAGAGACAAGGCCCAGCGTCATCATCGGACGCGCGCCCGCGTGGCGCGCCGCGCGCTGACCGATCCAGTCCAGCGCCCCGGTCCTGACCAGCCCGCCGACGATGATGAACATGAAGGCAATGGTCCAGGGCGCGGGGTTGGCCAGCACCTCGGCCGCGTCGTCCTTGCCCAGGATTCCAAGGCCCAGCAGCACCACCGCGCCCAGAATCGCGGTCACTTCGGGCGGGTAGGTTTCGCGGATGAACAGCGTCAACATGCCCGCGATGATCAGGATCGTGACGATCGCCGAGGCTGTTCCGGTCAGTTCAAATCCGAACATTCATGTCTCGCATCCCGCACCGGGGAACCGGCCAGTCGGCGCATATTGATCCTATTCCGCGCCGTGCCGCAAGCGGGCCGTCGCGCGGCTGCCTGGATCGGCGCCGGTCAGGGTCGCGGGCGTCGCGGCGCCAGGCGGGCGGCCCGCGGGACCCTTCGCCGCCATCATCCGCCTGGCCCGGATCCGGCCTGCGGACGCCCTGGCGCGCTTCCGGCCCGGTGACCGATCAACGATTCGGCCACAAACCCGCGTGACGGTTCACGTCCTTGTAGAGAAGATAGCGGAACCGCCCCGGCCCGCCCGCATAGCAGGCCTGCGGGCAGAAGGCGCGCAACCACATGAAGTCGCCGGGGCCGACCTCGACCCAGTCGCGGTTCAGGCGATAGACGGCCTTGCCCTCCAACACGAACAGCCCGTGTTCCATCACGTGCGTTTCGGCAAAGGGGATCGAGCCGCCGGGTTTGAACGTGACCAGCGTGATGTGCATGTCGTGGCGCAGATCGGCCGGATCCATGAACCGCGTCGTGCCCCAGGCGCCGTCGGTATCGGGCATGGGCGAGGGCGGCAGATCCTGTTCCCGCGCGATGATCGGATCGGGCCTGTCGAGTCCCGCACAGGGCTGCCACCGCTTGCGCCACCAGTGAAAGCCGGTCGGGCCGGGCGTCACGTTGCGCACCCGCCATGGCGTTCCCGCCGGGATATAGGCAAAGCCGCCCGGTTTCAGCAGGTGATCGGCACCGTCGATGGTGACGCGCAATTCGCCGCCGGTGACAAAGACCGCGTGCTGCACTTCGGGATCGTCATCAGGGGCGTCGCTGCCGCCGCCCTCGGCCAGTTCGACGACATATTGGCTGAACGTCTCGGCAAAGCCGGACAATGGCCGGGCCAGCATCCACATCCGCATCCCGTCCCATCCCGGCAGGTAGGAGGTCACGATGTCGCGCATCACCGTGCGGGGGATGACGGCATAGGCCTCGGTGAAGACGGCCGTGTCGGTGGTCAGGCCGGTCTGCGGCGGCAGGCCCGCGACGGGGCCGGCATAGGGCCCGGACACATCCGCTTCGACGATGGTGGCCGGATCGCCGGTGGGGGCACCTTTCGGGGGCTGGTTCATGGCAGAAGATCCTTCAGGCGAAGTTCGGCGATGCGCATGACCTGTTTTTCGGCCTCGGCGCGTTCGGTTTCGGTATTGTTGTCCACCCGCGCCCGCATGGCGGCCTGGATGCCGGGCTTGTCGTAATCGCGCACTGCGATGATGAAGGGAAAGCCGTGCCTGGCGACATAGGCGTCGTTCAGCCGCGTGAACTCGGCCCGTTCGGCATCGGTCAGGCTGTCCAGCCCGGCGCTGGCCTGTTCGGAGGTGCTTTCCGCCGTCAGCTTCTTCGCCGCCGCCAGCTTGCCGGCAAGGTCCGGATGCGCCCTCAGCACGTCCAGGCGGGCCTGATCGTCGGCCGAACGAAAGATCTGCGCCATCCGCCGCGCCAGCCCGCGGGCGCTGTCATGGACCGCGCCCATCTCGGCGCGGTGGACACGCTCGGCCACCCAAGGGGAATGTTCGTAGATGCCGCCGAATTTCCGCACGAAGGCGTCGCGGCTCATCTGCGAGGGACGTTCGCGCGGTTTCCAGGGATGGGTCTCGGCCCAGTGGCGCGCGATGTCGAGGCGGGTGGCGAACCACACGCCCTCATGCGCGCGGGCGTGATCGAGGAAGCGCCGGATCGCCATGGCCCGACCCGGGCGCCCCGCAAGGCGGCAATGCAGGCCGATCGACATCATCTTCGGCGCGCCGGCCTGACCTTCGGCATAGAGAATGTCGAAACTGTCGCGCAGGTAATCGAAGAACTCGACCCCGGTGCCGAAGCCCTGACCCGACGAGAACCGCATGTCGTTGGCGTCCATCGTATAGGGCACCATCAATTGCGGGCGTTCCTGATGGACATGCCAATAGGGCAGGTCGTCGGCGATGGTGTCGGCCAGATAGGCAAAGCCGCCTTCCTCGCAGCCAAGCGCGACCGTGTTCATCGAGGTGCGGCCCTGGTAGAAGCCAAGGGGACGTTCCCCGGTGATGCGCCTGTGCAGGTCGACGGCCCGGGCGATGTGATCGGCCTCGACCTCGCGCGGGACGTCCTTGTAGTCGATCCATTTCAGCCCGTGGGTGGCGATCTCCCAGCCCGCCTCCTGCATGGCGGCGACCTGTTCGGGCGCGCGTTCCAGCGCGGTGGCGACGCCGTAGACGGTGATCGGCAGATCCTTCAGCATCCGGTGCAGGCGCCAGAATCCGGCCCGTGCACCGTAGTCGTAGATCGATTCCATGTTCCAGTGCCGCTGGCCGGGCCAGGCCTGGGCGCCGATGATCTCGGACAGGAAGGCCTCGGAGGCGGCATCGCCGTGCTCGATGCTGTTCTCGCCACCCTCTTCGTAGTTCATCACGATCTGGACCGCGATCCGCGCGCCGCCCGGCCATTGCGGATCGGGTGGGGTTTCGCCATATCCTCGCAGGTCGCGGCTGTAGCGCATCGTGATGTCCTTCCCTTGGCTGGTTTCACAAGACCCGTCCGGGCCGCGCCGGGCAAGTCGGCAAGTCCGAAATTCTGTATCAACAAATCGACAAAGATCGCGGCGCTTTCAATCCCGCATTGAAAGACTTGCGGGCCGGGCGCGATTGTGAAGCCATTTCCCCGACCCATACAATCCGCGTCGATGGCGGCGGGGAGAGCCGCGGGGAGGATCATCATGGAACGACTATTCAAGCTGACCGAAACCGGCAGCAATATCCGCACCGAGATCATTGCGGGCCTGACCACCTTTCTGACGATGGCCTATATCATCTTCGTCAATCCCGACATCCTGTCCTCGACCGGCATGGATCGCGACGCGGTCTTCGTGGCAACCTGCCTGGCCGCGGCGATCGGGTCGCTGGTCATGGGGCTTTGGGCCAACTGGCCCATCGGCATGGCGCCGGGCATGGGGCTGAACGCCTTCTTCGCCTTCACCGTCGTCGGCGCGATGGGGTTCACCTGGCAGCAGGCCCTGGGCGCGGTCTTCATCTCGGGCCTGATCTTCCTGTTCCTGTCGGTGACCGGGATCCGGCGCTGGCTGATCGGCGGGATTCCGGTGTCCATGCGCAGCGCCATCGCCGCCGGCATCGGGCTGTTCCTGGCGATCATCGCGATGAAATCCTCGGGTATCGTGGTGGCCAGCCCGGCGACCTTCGTGACGCTGGGCGATCTGACCCAGGCGGGCACGCTGCTGACCATCGCGGGCTTCTTCATCATCGCGGCACTGGATGCACTGAAGGTTCCGGGCGCGATCCTGATCGGGATCCTGCTTGTCACCGTCGCCTCGATCCTGCTGGGCGTCAGCCAGTTTACCGGCATCATGTCCACGCCGCCCTCGATCGCGCCCACCTTCATGCAGCTTGACCTTCTGGGCGCACTGAGCTTCGGGATATTCCATGTCGTCCTGGTCATGGTCCTGGTCGAGATTTTCGACGCCACCGGCACCCTGATCGGCGTGGCCAAGCGTGCCGGCCTGCTGGTCGAGGGGCCGACCCATACCAACAAGAACCTGGGCCGGGCGCTGATGGCCGATTCGACGGCTATCCTGGCCGGTTCGATGCTGGGCACGTCCTCTACCACCGCCTATGCCGAAAGCGCCTCGGGCGTCGCGGCGGGCGGGCGGACCGGCCTGACCGCGCTGGTCGTGGCGGGATTGTTCCTGCTGGCGATGTTCTTCGCGCCGCTGGCGGGGGCCGTGCCGGCCTATGCGACGGCGCCGGCATTGCTGTATGTCGCGTCGCTGATGGTGCGCGAACTGGCCGAGATCGACTGGACCGATGTCACCGAAAGCGCGCCAGCCGTGCTGACCGCGATCGCCATGCCCTTCACCTATTCCATTGCCAATGGCCTGGCTTTCGGCTTCGTCAGCTACGCGGTGCTGAAGCTGCTGACCGGCCGCGCGCGCGAGGTTCACGCGGCGACCTGGATCGTGGCGGGGCTGTTCGTGATCCGCTTTGCCTTCTTCCCCGAAGGCTAGGGCCGGACAAGGATCGCGGCCATCGGCGGCGCCCGGCCGGAATGGGCCCGGACGCCGCCCTCGTTTCCGGCCCGCGGCATGTTTCCGGGCTTGCACCCGGCGCCGCATGTCCTAGGCTCGGCCCCGCGACAACAGGGGAACGAAAACATGGACTGGATGGCACGGGCGACGTCGATCGTGGGCGGGGCGATGGTGCTGCTGAGGCGCGGGGCGGCGCCGAAATCGCAGGCGACGGGGCAGTCACCCACCATCCCCGAAGCCAGGAAACAGGGCATCATGACGCTGAAGATGCCGACCGCGAAGGGTTGGGTGGGCGACCACAAGCCCACCGCCGCGCCCGGCCTGAAGGTCAATGCCTTCGCCCGCGATCTGATCCATCCCCGCTGGATCGAGGTCCTGCCCAATGGCGATGTCCTGGTGGCCGAGGCGCTGCAGGAGGAAAGCCCGCCGCGCAAGCTGATGGATCACGCCATGCAGGCCACGATGCGGCGGGCGAAGGCCATCGGCCAGAGCCCCAACCGCATCACGCTGTGGCGCGACGGCGACGGCGACGGCGTGGCCGAGACGCGACATGTCTTCGTGCAGAACCAGAACCAGCCCTTCGGCATGGCCATGGTCGACGGCACCTTCTATGTCGGCAATACCGACGGGATCGTGGCCTTCGACTACACCGAAGGCGCGGACCGGCTGCAGGGTCCGGGCCGCAAGCTGGTCGATTTCAAGCCCGGCGGCCACTGGACCCGCAGCCTGATCGTCAGCCCCGATCACAGCAGGATCTATGCCGGCGTCGGATCGCTGACGAATATCGGCGACGAGGGCCTGGAGGCCGAGGAAGGCCGCGCCGCGATCTGGGAACTGGATCTGGCCAGCGGAAAGGCGCGCATCTTCGCCTCCGGGTTGCGCAACCCGGTCGGCATGGCCTGGCAGCCCGACACCGCGACTCTGTGGACCGTTGTCAACGAACGTGACGGGCTGGGCGACGAGACGCCGCCGGATTACCTGACCTCGGTGCAGGAAGGCGGCTTCTACGGCTGGCCCTATTGCTATTGGGACCGGATCGTCGACGACCGGGTGCCGCAGGATCCGGATCTGGTCGCCCGCGCCATCAAGCCGGATTACGCGCTGGGCGGGCACACCGCCTCGTTGGGACTGTGCTGGATGCCGGACCAGACCTTGCCCGGATTCGGCGAGGGCATGGTGATCGGCCAGCACGGATCCTGGAACCGCTCGACGCTCAGCGGCTATCGCATGATCTTCGTGCCCTTCGCCGAGGGCAGACCCTCGGGACCGCCGCGCGACATCCTGTGGGGCTTTCTGTCCGAGGACGAGAAATTCTCCTATGGACGGCCGGTCGGCGTGGCCATAGGACCGGACCGCCGATCGCTGCTGATGGCGGACGATGTGGGCGACGTGATCTGGCGCGTCAGCGCGGCATAACCGCCCGGCAGCGGCGCGGCGTCCGTGTCGTTCGCCTGGGAGGACCGTGACGGAACAGGATCCCGCAGCCGGACGTTGCCCGACATGACGACCGACCCTTTCGCCGCCCTTGCCGCAAGGCCCGGAGGCGCGCTTGCCCTGCTGATCGCGGCCGAGGGCGGTTTTCCGCGCAGGCCCGGGGCGGCCATGGCGCTGTGGCCGGATGGCGGCCGGGTCGGCCGGCTCGGCGCGGGCTGCATCGACGCCGACATCGCGGGCCATGTCGGCGCGGCCCGTGCCGTCACCCATCTGACCTATGGGCTGGGCGGGCCGATTGACCTGCCCTTGCCCTGCGGCGGAACCGTGCACATCGCACTGATCCAGCGTCCCGATCCGGTCTGGCTGGCTGCCATCGGCGCGGACCGTGCCGCCCGGCGCACCGGCCGCTGGCGCATCGATCTTGTCACCGGGGCGGCCTCCCGCGACGCAGCGACGGGCTTTGCGCTGGTCCTGCCGCCACCGCCCGCGGTGATCCTGCACGGCGAGGGCGACGAGGCCGAAGCTCTGGCGTCCATGGTCGCCGCGCTCGATCTGCCCTGCCACCGGGGCGAAAAGGCTCCGCCGCCGGACGCCCAGAGCGCCGTCGTGACGCTGTTTCACGACCATGACCGGGAATTGCCTCCCCTGCGCGCGGCGCTGGCCTCGCCCGCCTTCTATATCGGCGCGCTCGGATCGCGACGGGCACAGCTTGCGCGTCAGGCGGCCCTTCGCGAGACGGGGATCGACGAGGCGGCGCTGGTCCGTCTGCGCGGCCCGATCGGCGTCGTCAGCCCCGTGCGCGAACCGCGTCTTCTGGCCGCCTCGGTCCTGACCGAGATCCTGGCCGCCTATGATGCACAGTTCGGATGATCCGCGCCGGGCTGCTGCTGGCCGCTGGCGCCTCGCGCCGCTTCGGACCCAAGGACAAGCTGCTGAGCCCGCTTCGCGGCCGCCCGCTGATCGCCCACGCCGCCGAGGCGATGCGCAGGGCGGCGCTGGACCGCCGTATCGCAGTCATCGCCAATCCGGACCTGGCGCCTCATCTGGCCGGCTTCGAGATCGTGGCCGTCGCCCCGGGCGGGCAGTCCGACAGCCTGCGTGCGGGACTGGCCGCCGCGGGCCGTCCGGACCTCTTGCTGATCGCGCTGGCCGACATGCCCTTCGTCAGCGCAAGACATCTGGACCGGGTTGTCGCCGCTGCCAGCGACACGATGCCCTCGGCCAGCCGCGACCGCGGCCCGCCCATGCCGCCGGCCTGTTTTCCGGCGGCCTGGCTGCCAAGACTGGCGGCCTTGAAAGGCGACCGGGGCGCGGGCCCGCTGATCGGGGATCTGCCGCCGGCGGCGGTGATCGAGGCCGCCGGTCAACTGGCCGATATCGACACGGTGAACGATCTCGCCCGGATCCGGCGCGCAACCCGGCCGGCCCGCCTTTCGCACTCTTCTCAAATACCTCGGGGGTCCGGGGGCGGCGCCCCCGGCCGTCGCGGGACGCGATAAGCTATCCCAGAACCTCGGTGATCGCGTCCTTCGTCACCGACACGATCTGATCGGCCTCGGACTTCGTCAGGCACAAGGGCGGCGCGAATCCCAGAATGTCGCCCTGCGGCATGGCCCGCGCGATCACGCCGCGTTTCAGCATCGCGGCCACGACCTTGGCGCCCTTGCCATCGGCAGCCTCGAAGAAGATGCGTTTTTCCTTGTCCGCGACCAGTTCCACCGCGCACAGCATCCCTTCGCCGCGAACCTCGCCGACATGACCATGGCCGCCGACCTGCTCGCGCATGTTCTGCCAGAAGTAATTGCCGGTCTCGCCGGCATTCTGCACCAGTCCAAGGTCGTCGATCAGCTTCAGGTTGGCGATTCCCGCCGCCGCGCCGATCGGATGGGCCGAATAGGTCCAGCCATGTCCCAGCACGCCGTATTCGTCCGTTCCACGCGTCAGCACGTCCCACATGCGCTGACCCACGATGCTGGCCGACAGCGGCGCATAGGCGCTGGTCAAGCCCTTGGCGCTGGTGATCAGGTCGGGCTTCATCGCGTAATGATCGCTGCCGAACATGCTGCCCAGACGCCCGAACCCCGTGACCACCTCATCCGCGATCAGCAGGATGTCGTGGCGGTCCAGCACCTTCTGGATCGCGGGCCAGTAGCCGGCGGGCGGCGGCACGATGCCGCCCGTGCCCAGGACCGGCTCGCCGATGAAGGCGGCGATCGTGTCGGCGCCCTCGGCGGCGATCAGGTCTTCCAGCTTTTCGACGCAATAGGCGGTGAAATCGGACTCGGACATGGCCAGGTCGGGTCGGCGGTAAGGATAGGGCGCCTCGGTATGGATCACCTGCGCCAGCGGCAGATCGAATTTCTTGTGAAACAGGTCCAGCCCGGTCAGGCTGCCGGTCATCAGGCCCGAACCGTGATAGCCGCGCCAGCGCGAGATGATCTTCTTCTTCTCGGGCCGGCCCAGGATGTTGTTGTAATACCAGACCAGCTTGATGTTGGTTTCATTCGCGTCCGAGCCGCCAAGCCCGAAATAGACCCGCGCCATACCTTCGGGCGCGCGCTCCATCACCATCCTGGCCAGAGTGATGCTGGCCTCCGAGCCGTGTCCCGCATAGGCGTGGTAATAGGACAGTTCGCGCGCCTGATCGGCGATGGCTTCGGCGATCTCCTTGCGCCCATAGCCGACATTCACGCAGTAAAGCCCGGCGAACCCGTCCAGCAGGCGGTTGCCGTCGCGGTCGGTGATGAAAACGCCCTCACCGCCGGTCACGATCCGCTGCGGGCCCTCGCCTCGCGCGAATTGACCCAGATTGGTCGAAGGATGGAAAAAGCTCTCGCGGTCCCACTTCGCCAGTTCGTCATTGGTCAGCATCTCGTTTCCTTTCATCGCCGGTGGTTCAGGCCCAGTCGCGGCAGACATATTTGATTTCGGTAAAGGCTTCGAGCCCCTGACGCGCGCCCTCGCGGCCGATCCCGGATTGCTTCATGCCGCCGAAGGGGATCGGCGCGCCGGTGACCTTGGTGCGGTTCACCGCGACCATGCCGTATTGCAACGCCCGCGTCAGCCGATAGATCCGGCGCGGGTCGTGGCTGTGAAGATAGGCGACCAGCCCGTATTCGGTGGCATTGGCCCGCGCGATCACCTCGTCCTCGGTGTCGAACGGACTCAGCGCGGCGACGGGACCAAAGGTTTCCTGCGACATGATCGCGGCCTCGTCTGGCACATCGGCCAGAACCGTCGGCCTGAAGAACAGCGGCCCCTGGGCCTCGTCCACTCCACCCCCGGTCAGCAGCCGCGCGCCCTTGGCCAGGGCATCCTCGACATGCGCCATCTGCTTTTCGATCTGGCGGTCATGGATCAGCGGGCCGATATCGGGATCTCTCATGCCCGGTGCCAGGGTCAGCTTTTCGACTGCGGCGGTGAAGCGGGCACAGAAATCGTCATAGATGTCGCGCTGGATATAGAAGCGGTTCGCGCCCAGGCAATCCTGTCCCGAGGTCGCGAATTTCGCCTTGATGCCCTCGGCCACGGCCCGGTCCAGATCGGCGCCCTTGAAGACGATGAACGGCGCGTGTCCGCCCAGTTCCATGACCAGACGTTTCACCGTATCGGCCGATTGGCGATAAAGCAGCCGCCCGATCTCGGTCGATCCGGTAAAGGACAGGGCCCGGACGCGGGTATCGGCGGTCCATTCGCCGACGATGGTCGCGGCGTCGCCGATGACGGTGTTGACCACGCCTTCGGGAAACCCCGCGCGGCGGGCCAGTTCCGCAAGGGCCAGCGCCGAGAGCGGGGTCTCGGCCGAGGGGTGGATGATGACGGTGCAGCCCGCGCCAAGCGCGGCCGCGGCCTTGCGGGTGATCATCGCGCAGGGAAAATTCCATGGCGTGACCAGCGCGGCGACACCCACCGGCTCGCGCCACAATTCCATCTCTGCGTCCGGCAGGTGGCTGGTCACGCCTTCGATGTTCGGGCGCAGCGCCTCTTCGGCATAGAATTGCACGAAGCTGGCGGCGTATTCGATCTCGCCCCGCGCCTCGCTGATCGGCTTGCCCTGTTCGGCCACCATGATCCGGGCAAGATCCTCTTTCGCCTCGACGATCATGGCGTGCCAGCGATGCAGGATCTGCGCCCGGTGCTGGGGCAGCATCGCGGACCATCCGGCAAACGCCGCCTGCGCGGCATCGATGGCAGCGCGGGCGCCGTCGCGGTCGCTGATGGCCACCTTGGCGATGACCTCGCCGGTCGCGGGATCGCGCACGGCCATCCGGCCCTCGCCGGCGAAATCGCCCTGGCCGGGCAGCAGGCCGGAATCGGCGATCCGGTCGGTCAGTCGGGAAGACATGTCGTCAAGCATCGTGCACCTCCTTGCCTGACACGGATCTAGGTGCCGCGCGGGGGAGGAATTCTCCAAAGTCGGTCGCCGCCGCAGAAAAATCCTCTGCTCCGGCGGTTTCTTCGTTGCGGAAATACCCTGGGGTGAGGCGCGGCACGCGCCGAGGGGCAAGGCCCCTCAGCCCTCGCCTCCGCCCAGCAGCGCCAGCGCCGGCGGCAGATCCTTGACCGGCTTGGTCACGATATAGCTGTAATAGCGCCGCAGCCCGGCGGGGCTTTCCAGCAGATTGTCCATCAGGTCCTGAAATGCCGCGACATCGGTCGATACGACCTGCATCAGGTAATCATAGCCGCCGCCGATGGCCCAGCAGCCGGTGATCTCGTCCATCCGCGCCACGGTGCGCTCGAAGGTCCGGAAACTCTCGGTCCGGTGAGTGTCCAGTTCCACCATCACGAAGACCTGCACATGCGGCGCCAGCCCGGCAAGCGCGATCTCGGCGCGATAGCCACGGATAAGCCCGGCCTGTTCCAGCCGCTTCATGCGTTCCCAGCAGGGCGTCGGCGACAGGTTCACCCGCGACGCAAGCTCGGTCTTCGAGATGCGGCCCTCGCGCGCCAAGGTCGCGAGAATGGCGATGTCACGATCATCGAGGCGAAGCGGCGTCATGATCCGCTTGTTTCCGCCGCCCCGGCCAATGTCAATCTGGACAAGCCGCCGCCGCATCGCGAATCATGCGGTCCATGTCGCATTGGCCGCTCACCCGCGAGGACATCTCGCGCCCCGCCTATCGAAGCCTTGCCCAGGGCCTTGCCGCCGCCATCGATTCGGGCAGCCTGCGCGCCGGAGAGAAATTGCCGCCGCATCGCGATCTGGCCTGGCGGCTGGGTGTCTCGGTCCAGACGGTCAGTCGCGCCTATGAGGAACTGATCCGCGCCGACCTGATCTCGGGCGAGGTGGGGCGGGGGACATTCGTGAAATCCGGCCCGCGCGAGACGGTCGAGGTGCCGTGGTTCCGCGCCGCCACCGACCGTCCGCCGATCGATCTGTCGATGATGACCCCGGTCCGCCTGCCCGCCATTGCCGAGGCCTGGCGCGATAGTCTTGTCCGCCTCTCCGACAGGCTGCCCGATGGCGCGATCCATTCCTTTCGCCCGCGCCAGACGATGGCCCTCTACGGCGGCATGGCGGCGGCCTGGCTGGCACGCTGCGGCCTGGTCGTGCCGGCGCAGCGCATCCTGATCACCAACGGCACCACGCCCGCCATGTTCGTGGCGCTGATGAGCGCGCTGAAACCGGGCGACGAGATCGCCACCGAAAGTTCGACCTGCCACACGCTGAAACCGGCGGCCAGGCATCTGCATCTGCGTCTGCGCGGCGTTCCCGGCGACGAGGCGGGAATGGATCCGGGCGCGCTGTCAAAGGTCGTGCGTGCCTCGGCCGGGCGGGTGAAGGCGGTGTTTCTGCTGCCGTCGGGGGCGGGCCCCTTCGCGCGGATGATGGATCGCGACCGGCGGCAGGCGCTGGCCTGCGCGGCGCGCGAGGCCGGCCTGATCATTCTGGAAAGCGATCCGACGGGACCGGTCGCGCGGCGCCGTCCTCCGCCCGTGTCCCATTTCGCGCCCGAACGCAGCTTCTACTTTACCGGCTTGTCGAAATGCCTGTCGCCGGGATTGCGGCTGGGTTTTCTGACCATGCCCGAAACGCTGGCAGAGCGCGCGCTGAACCGGCATCTGTCGCTGGCCTGGATGGCCACGCCGCTGATGGCCGAGATCGCGCAGGACTGGATCGCCAGCGGCGTGGCGGACCGTCTTCTGGCCGCCCAACGGATCGAGCTTGCGGGCCGAAACCGGCTGGCGCAGCGTCTGCTGGACGGGCGCAGCGCGGGCTTTCCGCATGGCCTGCACCGTTGGCTGCCGCTGCCGCCGGGCACCGACGAACGCGCGTTGCTGGACCGCGCGCTGGACCGCGGCGTGGCGGTGGCGCCGGGCAGCGGCTTTGCCGTCACCGACCGCGATCCGGCGCTGCGGATCTGCCTCGGCGCGGCGCCCTTGCGAGAGATGGAACGGGGGCTTTCGATCCTGGCCGGGATCCTGCCCGAAAGTCGGCCCGAGGGCCGTCCCGGACCATCCGTTTGACACCCGGCCCCCGAATTGTCATGGTTTAATATAGAAATTGACATGCAAAGGGCTTGGTCCGAACTGTCGAGACAAGCCAGTCCGGGCAGGAACGACCCGGAGCCTGCAAACCCGAGGTTCCTTGCGCCGTTGCGTCAGGGAGGCCCATCAACAGGAGAACACATGACTTTCAAGACATTGACCGCCGCCAGCCTTGCCGCCCTGGTTCTGGGCGCGGGTTCCGCCATGGCCGAAACCTGGCGCTATGCCTTCGAAGAGGCGATGGACGAGGTTCAGGGCAAGTTCGCCCAGAAGTTCAAGGAAGAGATCGAGGCCAATTCCGACAACGAGGTTCAGCTGTTCCCGTTCGGAACGCTGGGCGAATCGGCCGACATCATGGAACAGGCGCAATCGGGCATCCTGCAATTCGTCGATCAGTCCCCCGGTTTTACCGGCGCGCTGATCCCCGAGGCGCAGGTCTTCTTCGTGCCCTATCTGCTGCCCCAGGATCAGGATACGCTGGTCAGCTTCTTCCGCAATTCCAAGGCCATCAACGAGCTGTTTCCGCCGCTTTATGCCGATCAGGGTCTTGAGCTTCTGACCATGTTCCCGGAGGGCGAGGTGATGATGACCACGACCACGCCGGTCAAGAGCCCGGCCGATCTGAACGAGGTCAAGTTCCGCGTGATGACCAACCCGCTGCTGGTCGAAAGCTACAAGGCCTTTGGCGCGACGCCCACGCCGCTGCCTTGGGGCGAGGTTTACGGCGCGCTGCAGACCGGCATCATCCAGGGTCAGGAAAATCCCGCCTTCTTCATCGAATCGACGAAGATGTACGAGGTGACCGACTACATCACCCGCGCCGGCCACAACAACTTCACCACCGCCGTCATGGCCAACAAGGAATTCTTCGACGGCCTGTCCGACGAAAACAAGAAGGTGGTTCGGGACGCGATTTCGGCCTCGTTCGACTATATCGTCGATTACCAGAAGGGCCTGACCGAGGAATCGCTGAACAAGATCAAGGAAGCCAAGCCCTCGATCACGATCAACACGCTGACCGAAGAAGAGCGCAAGCCCTTCAAGGAGACGGCGGCCGATGTCGAGGCGCAGTTCCTCGAGATCGGCGGATCGCAGGCCCAGGCGATCCTGGACCAGATGAAGGCCGATCTGGAAGCCGCGGGCAGTGGCGACGCGGCCGCCGCGGCTGGCGGCAGTGACGAGGCCGCCGCGACCGGGGGCGGTGACAGCGCCGCGGCCCCGGCGGAAGGCACGACCGAGACCGCCCCGGCCGGCAACTAGCCCCGGCCCGTGCCACGACAGGGGGTCCGGCCACATGCGTGGCCGATCCCATGCAGGTTATCCGTTCACAGCATGGGATCCCGGCCATGACGCTTGACGACAAGCATGCCCCCAAGCCCGATCCCGATATCGTCGCCGCGGCCGAAATGGCGGGCGGCGATGACGATATCGACGATTCCAAATATGTTTCGGGGCTGCCCGGACCGCTGGGCGCGATCGATGTGGCCATCGCCCGGATCGAGGCGGTGCTGCTGGCAATCGGGGTCCTGCTGATGGCGCTGAACACGATGGCCAATGTCGTCGGTCGCTACCTTCTGGGCCAGAGCATCTTCTTTTCCGAGGAACTGAACCAGGCGCTGATCATCCTGATCACCTTCGCGGGCATTTCCTACGCCGCGCGGCATGGCCGGCATATCCGCATGTCGGCCTTTTTCGACGCCCTGCCGTTCCGGCTGCGCAAGATGATGATGATCCTGATTTCCGCCCTGACGGCGGCGGTTATGCTGCTGCTGGCCTGGTATGCGATGGATTACGTGCTGACGCAGGCCTCGCGCGGGCGGGTGCTGCCGGCGCTGCAGATCCCGCAATGGTGGATCATCGTCTGGGCACCGCTGGGTTTTTTCCTGACCGGCCTGCAATACACGCTGACCACGATCAAGAACATGATCGACCGCGACATCTGGCTGTCCACCAGCACGCTGGAAGGCTATGACGACAGCGTGGAAGAGGAGGTCTGAGCGATGATGACCTGGGCAATCTTCGGCACCATGATCGTCCTTCTGCTGCTGGGCTTTCCGATGATGATCCCGCTGATCGCGGGCTCGCTGATCGGCTTCGTCACGCTGTTCGGCGGCTTTTCGCAGCTGGATACGATGATCCAGCAGATCCTGGGCGGCATCAGGCCCGCCAGCCTGATCGCGGTGCCGATGTTCATCTTCGCCGCCGACATCATGACGCGCGGCCAGTCGGCGAATCGCCTGATCGATCTGGTGATGGCCTTCGTCGGGCATCTCAGGGGCGGGCTTGCGATCTCGACCGCGGGGGCCTGCACCATGTTCGGCGCCGTCTCAGGCTCGACCCAGGCCACCGTCGTGGCGGTCGGCGGACCGCTGCGGCCGCGGATGCTGAAGGCGGGCTACAATGACAGCTTCGTCCTTGCGCTGATCGTGAATTCCTCGGACATCGCCTTTCTGATCCCGCCCTCGATCGGGATGATCATCTACGGCGTCGTCTCGGGCACCTCGATTTCGGAATTGTTCATCGCGGGCATCGGGCCGGGGCTGCTGATCCTGCTGATGTTCTCGGTCTACAGCTACATCTACGCGGTGCGGAACGACGTGCCCACACTGCCCAAGTCGAGTTGGGGCGAACGCGGGCAGGCCGTGTTGCGCGCGCTCTGGCCGCTGGGCTTTCCGGCGATCATCATCGGCGGCATCTATGGCGGCATCTTCTCGCCGACCGAGGCTGCCGCCGCCTGCGTTCTCTACGCGCTGTTTCTGGAAATGATCGTCTTTCGCGAACTGAGCGTGAAGCAACTTTACGCCACCGCGAAATCGACCGGGCTGATCACGGCGGTGGTGTTCATCCTGGTGGGCGCCGGCGCGGCCTTCAGCTATGTCATCAGTTTCGCGCAGATCCCGCAGCAAGTCCTGGAAAGTATCGGCATCAACGAGATGGGCGCATACGGCGTGCTGTTCACCATCTCGATCGCCTTCTTCATCGGCTGCATGTTCGTCGATCCGATCGTGGTGATCCTGGTCTTCGTGCCGATCTTCGCGCCGGTGGTGCAGTCGGTCGGCCTGGATCCGGTCCTGGTCGGCACGATCATCACCCTTCAGGTGGCGATCGGCAGTGCCACACCGCCTTTCGGCGCCGATATCTTCACCGCCATCGCGGTCTTCAAACGGCCCTATATCGATGTGATCCGGGGCACGCCGCCGTTCATCCTGATGCTGCTGACGGTGGCCGTGCTGCTGATCTTCTTCCCGCAGATCGCGCTGTTCCTGCGCGATCTGGCCTTCGACAAGTAGAGGCGCGCGATGTTTCGGAAAATCCTCGTCGGCTATGACGGTTCGAACGGGTCGCACCGGGCCCTGACGCAGGCGGTCGAGATGGCCAAGCTGTGCGATGCACAACTGATCATCCTGACCGTCTATCGGCATCACTCGATGCTGGAAGCCTCGCTGTCGATGGTGCGCGGCTCGCTGGAGCCGGGCGGCAACCTGGACGAGGCCATGCGATCGACCGCGCGCAACGCGGCCGATTATGCGAAAAGTCATGCCCGGGATGCCGGCGTGGTGCAGGTCAGCGCCTTCATCAAGGCCGGCCCTCCGGCGCGCACGCTGATTTCGGTCGCGCATGAAAAGGGCTGCGATCTGATCGTGGTCGGATCGCGCGGGCTGGGCGCCACCGAGAATTACCTGCTGGGATCGGTCAGTCACAAGGTCACCGGCCTTGCCGCCTGTCCGGTGCTGGTCGTCTGAAGGGACAAACGGAAGATGTGGCGCGACGACGTGAACCGCTTCGGCCTGATCGCGCTGGCGACGGACCTGACCATCGAGGGCGACGCGCAGCGGCTGCTGCCGCCGGGCTGCCGGCTGCATGTCACCCGGATCGCCTTTGACAATCCCACCACCGCCGAAAACCTGAAGAAGACCGGCCCGCATCTGAAAGCGGCCTCGGACCTTCTGGTGCCGGGGGTCGCGCTGAAGGGCATCGCCTTCGGCTGCACCTCGGCCTCGGCGGTGCTGGGCGATGGCGTGCAGCAGGCCATCGGTTCGCGCGCGCCGGTCAGCACCCCGGTCGCGGCGGCGCTGCGCGGATTCGCGGCTCTGGGCGTCACCCGGATCGCCCTGATGACCCCCTATCTGCGCGAGACCACCGATCTGGTCGGCGATCATTTTCAGGCCAACGGCCTTGACGTGGTGTCGCGCCGGTCGATGGGACATGCCGATGACCGCGACATGGCCTTGCTGTCGGCCGACGAGATCGTCGAATTCGCGCAGGCATCGGATCATCCGCAGGCAGAGGCGCTGTTCATGTCCTGCACCGCGCTGCCGGCGGTTTCGGTGATCGAGCGGCTGGAAGAGACGATCGGCAAGCCGGTGCTCAGTTCGAACCTGGCCCTGTTCTGGTCGATGCTGGACATCGCCCGCATCCCGGCCCAGGGAACGGGGCGATTGTTTCAGGTGCGGACATGGTGACGCTGGACGATATCCTGGCGGCCGCGGAACGCATCCGCGACATGGTGCGTGTGACGCCCGTCAAGGCTGCGCCCGGCCTGTCGCGGCTGGCCGGGGGGCCGGTCTGGCTGAAATGCGAACACCGGCAGGAAACCGGCGCGTTCAAGCTGCGCGGGGCGTCGAATGCGGCGGCGCGGCTGGGCGAGGTGGCAGGGGTGACGACCGCCTCGACCGGCAATCACGGCCGCGCACTGGCCCATGCGGCCCGTCAGCTTGGCCTGCCGGCGGTGATCTGCGTCTCGCGACTGGTGCCGCAGAACAAGCTGGACGCGATCCGGGCCCTTGACGCCGAGGCCCGTGTGATCGGGGCCTCGCAGGACGAGGCCTTCGACGAAGCGCGGCGGTTGCAGCGCGAGGAAGGCTTTGCGCTGATCCCGCCCTTCGATCATCCCGATGTCATCGCCGGGCAGGGGACACTGGGACTGGAAATCCTGGACCAGATCCCCGATGCCGCGGCCATCGCGGTGCCGCTGTCGGGCGGCGGATTGCTGGCCGGTGTGGCGCTGGCGGCCAAGGCCCGTCGGCCTGCCATCCGCATCATCGGGATCAGCATGGAACGCGGCGCGGCCATGGCGGCCAGCCTGAAGGCCGGCCATCCGGTCGCGGTTCCCGAACAGCAGACGCTGGCCGACAGTCTGGGCGGCGGAATCGGGCTGAAGAATCGCCTGACCTTCGGCCTGTGCCGCGACCTGATGGACGACCTGATCCTGCTGACCGAGGATGAAATCGCCGCCGGCATCCGCCACCTGTCGGTC
This sequence comes from Paracoccus sp. UBA5162, assembly GCF_002413585.1. NCBI lineage: Bacteria > Pseudomonadati > Pseudomonadota > Alphaproteobacteria > Rhodobacterales > Paracoccaceae > Paracoccus > Paracoccus sp. UBA5162. The sequence goes on along the minus strand of NZ_DHXG01000074.1, from coordinate 32,494 downwards.
GAGGAGGACGAGATGGTCGAGGGCGCGGCGGCGGTCGGCGCGGCGGCGATCCTTGCCGGCAGGCTGCGGGCCGTGGATGGCCCGCTGGTGTTGATCCTGTCCGGCCAGAACATAGACCCGGCCCGCCACGCGGCCATCGTCAGGGGCGCGGCATGTCCGACATCCTGATCCTGCACGAAGACCTTTTGCGCGAAAGGGTGCGTCTTGACGACGCTGTCCTGGACCTGATCGAAAACGCCTTTGCCGCCTTGGCGGGCGGCGGGGTGCAGATGCCGCCGATCCTGTCGATGCACATGCCCGATGTGAACGGCGAGGTCGATGTCAAGACCGCCTATGTGCCGGGCCTGCCGGGTTTTGCCGTCAAGATCTCGCCCGGCTTCTTCGACAATCCTGCGAAGGGCTTGCCCTCGACCTCGGGGCTGATGGTGGTGCTGTCCACCGAAACCGGCCGGGTTTGCGCGGTGCTGCTGGATAACGGCTATCTGACCGATGTTCGCACGGCGGCGGCCGGGGGCGTGGCGGCGCGGCATCTGGCACGCCCGGATGCCAGCCGGGCCGCGATCTTCGGCGCGGGGTTGCAGGCCCGGATGCAGTTGCAGGCGCTTTGCCTTGTCCGCCCGATCCGCGAGGCGGTGATCTGGGCACGCGATCCCGCCCGGGCCGAGGCGCTGGCCCGCGACCTGGCCCGCGACGGGTTGCGGGTCCGGGCCCAGCCCGACGCCGCGACCGCGGCGGGCTTTGGCGATGTGATCGTGACCACGACGCCCGCCACACAGCCGATCCTGCGGGCCGAATGGCTGCGCCCCGGCCAGCATGTGACCGCGATGGGCAGCGATCAGGCCGGCAAGAACGAACTGGATCCGCTGTGCCTTGATCGCGCCGATCTCTACGTCGCCGATCGCGTCGGCCAGACGCGGCTGATGGGCGAATTGCGCGCCGCGCTTGGCGCGGGGGTGATCGCCGAGGATGCCGCGATCCCCGAACTGGGCGACATCATTTCCGGCCGCCATCCCGGCCGAACCTCACCCGACCAGATCACCATCGCGGATCTGACGGGCACCGGCGTGCAGGACACCGCCATTGCCACCCACGCGCTTGCCGCGTTTTCGAAAGACCAGCCGAATGCCTGAACTGCAAAGGACCCCCTACCGCTTTTCGACCGAGGAATACGAACAGCGGCTGCGAAAGACACGTTCCAGCATGGAAAAGCTGGGCCTCGATCTGCTGATCGTGTCGGACCCGTCCAACATGGCCTGGCTGACCGGCTATGACGGCTGGTCCTTCTATGTGCATCAATGCGTGATCGTCGGGCCCGACGGGCCGCCGATCTGGTTCGGGCGCGGGCAGGATGCGCAGGGCGCATTGCGCACGGTCTGGATGCCGGACGACTATATCATCGGCTACCCGGATTATTATGTGCAGTCCGTCGAACGCCACCCGATGGACTACCTGTGGGCCAGCCTTGCCACCCGCAATTGGCATCGCGGCTTCATCGGCGTCGAGATGGACAATTACTGGTATTCCGCCAAGGCGCATGAACGGCTGGTCCACGGACTTCCCGAGGCGCAGATTCTTGACGCCACCGGGCTGGTGAACTGGCAGCGCGCCATCAAGACGCCCAAGGAACTGGAATACATGCGCAAGGCCGCCCGCATCGTCGAGCGGATGCACCGCCGCATCGCCGACAAGGTCGAGGTCGGTCAGCGCAAGTGCGATCTGGTCGCCGAGATCTATGACGCCGGCCTGCGCTTTGACGAATGGTCCCAGCATGGCGGCGATTATCCGGCGATCGTGCCGCTGCTGCCCTCGGGGCCGGATGCCTCGGCGCCGCATCTGACCTGGGACGACCAGCCGATGAAGCAGGACGAGGGCACGTTCTTCGAAATCGCGGGCTGCTATCAGCGCTATCATGTGCCGCTGTCGCGCACGATCTTCCTGGGCAAGCCGCCGCAGGACATGCTGGAGGCCGAAAAGGCGGTGCTGGAAGGGATGGAGGCGGGGCTTGGCGCCGCCCGCGCCGGCAATACCTGCGAGGATGTCGCCAATGCCTTCTTCACGGTCCTGGACCGCCACGGCATCGTCAAGGACAACCGCACCGGCTATCCGATCGGGCTGTCCTATCCGCCCGACTGGGGCGAGCGCACCATGTCGCTGCGCCGCGGCGACCAGACCGAATTGAAACCGGGCATGACCTTCCATTTCATGACCGGCTTGTGGATGGAGGGCTGGGGTTACGAGACCACCGAATCCATCGTCATCACCGAACGCGAGCCGGAACTGTTCTGCAACATCCCGCGCCGGATGCTGGTGAAGTCATGACCGCGAACCCGATCGTGCCCACCATCCCGCTGGACCGGCCGGGCAAGCATCACGGCTTTCTGCGACTGCCCTATTCGCGCAACGACAGCGCATGGGGCAGCGTGATGATCCCGATCACCGTGATCGCGGGCGGCGCGGGGCCGACCGCGCTGCTGACCGGCGGCAATCACGGCGACGAATACGAGGGCCCCATCGCCCTGCAGGCCCTGGCCTGGGAGATCGCGCCAGAGGATGTCACCGGGCGCGTCATCATCGTGCCCTACCTGAATTATCCGGCCTTCCGCGCCGGAACCCGGGTCAGCCCGATCGACCAGATCAACATGAACCGCTGTTTTCCGGGTCGTCCCGATGGCAGCGTCAGCCAGAAGATCGCGCATTATTTCGACAGCGTTCTGGTGCCCATGGCCGACATCGTGCTGGATTACCATTCGGGCGGCAAGACGCTGGATTTCCTGCCCTATGCGGCGGCGCATTATCTGGAGGACAAGGACCAGCAGGCGAAATGCGTGGCGGCGATGCAGGCTTTCGGCGCGCCCTATTCGATGATGATGCTGGAAATCGACGCGGTGGGGATGCTTGACACGGCCGCCGAAAGTCAGGGCAAGGTCTTCGTCACCACCGAACTGGGCGGCGGCGGCACGGCCACGGCGGCCTCGGCCGCCATCGCCATCCGGGGCGGGCGCAACCTGCTGCGCCATGCGGGCATTCTCGCCGGGCCGGTCGAGGCAGCGGACGACAACGTGATGCTGGACATGCCGGGCGATGATTGCTTTCACTTTGCCACGCGCGACGGCTTGCTGCATCCGCTGGCCGATCTGGGCGATGCGGTCAGGGCCGGCCAGCCGATTGCCCGGATCTGGCCCGCCGACCGGACCGGGATCGAGCCGGTTTCGGTCACGGCAAACCGCGACGGCATCATCGCGGCGCGGCATTTTCCGGGCCTCGTGCAGACCGGGGATTGCCTCGCGGTGATCGCGGTCCGCTGACCTGACGAAGCGCAGGGACCGGGCCGCGTCGCTGGTGCAAGGCGGTGTCGCGCCCTCGCCGATTGTCCGCCGGGGCTTGGCGGCGCGCCGACCTCATGCTATCGCGATTCTCGTTCTCAGGGCGGGGTGCAATTCCCCACCGGCGGTGACAGCCCGCGAGCGCCTTCCTGTCGGAAGGGTCAGCAGATCCGGTGAAATTCCGGGGCCGACGGTATAGTCCGGATGGAAGAGAACCGAGGCCGCCCTTGCCTGGGGCGGTCAAGGATCGAAGCTCTGGGGCCTGTGCTGTTGCAAAACGGAAGGTTCCGAAAGATGACCAAGACCAATCCCCGCATCGCCTTCATCAAGGCCCGCTGGCACGCCGAGATCGTGGACCGTGCCCATGACGGTTTTCTGGCCGAGGCAGCCACGCTGTTTCCCGGCGCGCGGATCGACGCCTTCGACGTTCCCGGCGCCTTCGAGATGCCGCGTCTGGCCAAGAAACTGGCCCGGACCGGGCGCTATGATGCCGTCGTGGCCGCCGCCCTTGTCGTCGATGGCGGCATCTATCGTCACGATTTCGTCGCCGGCGCGGTGGTGACCGGGTTGATGAATGTCGGGCTGGAAACCGGCATTCCCTGCTTTTCGGTCTCGCTGACGCCGCATCATTATCAGGAAACCGCCGCGCACAGGGCGTTCTTCCGCGATCACTTCGTCCGCAAGGGCGCCGAGGCAGCCCAGGCGGTGCAGCAGGTTCTGGCGCTGGAGGCGGATCTTGCCGCCTCGGATCACTCTGACGCCGCCTGATCCATCCGCAGGCGGTGCCGCCCGGTCAGCATCGCCCGCGTATCCGCGATTTCCTGCCGGCGGCGGGTATCGTCCCAGTCCAGTGCCCGCGCGCAAAGGCCGGCGATGCGGTCCAGATCGCGGCCCGTCAACCGCCCCGTGACCGCAATCGCGGTGCGCCGCATGACAAGATCCGCCAGATGCCGCACCCGTTCATGTCGGATCAGCCAGTCCAGTTCGGCCAGCGAATAGGCGGCATCCGCCAGCATCGCGGGCGCCGGGCCCTCGGCCGCCAGGATCGGCCCGGCGGTGGTGCCATAGCGGTCCAGCAGGTCTCGCGCCCGGTCGGGGGCACAGCCTGTCCGCGCGGCCACGGCGTTGGCCCAAACCTCCGGATCGGCCGGAAAATCGCGGCCGCCGCCGATGGCCAGCGACGCCGTGCCGATGCGCCGGGACATCGAAAGCCGCGCCAGAACCTCGTCCGCGACCTCTTCGGCAAAGCCCCGGAAGGTCGTCCACTTGCCGCCGACCAGCGACAGGATGGGCCAGACGCGCGGTCCCTGCGGCTCGGCCACGGGGGCCGAGTGGTCGCGGCTGATCAGGCCCGGCATGGCCGCATCGCTGGCGGGCAGGGGGCGGATGCCGGAATAGGCATAGACGATCTGTTCGCGGCCAAAGCGCAGCCCCGGCAGCAGCCCGCGCAGGGCCCCCAGCAGATAATCGACCTCGGCCTCGTCGCAGGCGACCGTGTCGGGATCGTCGGCGCGCAGGTCGGTCGATCCGACCAGCGCCCTGCCGAGATAGTCGAAGACCAGGCAGATGCGGCCGTCATCGGCCTCGAAATACAGCATCCGTCCGTTCAGCGCCGCCAGCAGGTCGGGATGATCCAGCAGGAGATGCGATCCTCTGGTGCCGCCGATCAGCCGCGATGGCGCGCCAAGCGCCGCATTCACCCGGTCGATCCAGGGTCCGGCCGCATTGACCACGATCCGCGGCCGCAGCGCAAGTGTGCCGTCCGGGCCGGTCAGCCGAATCGTGGTTCCATCCGTATCCTGCAATGTCGTGTAATTCAGCGCCCGGGCGGCAGGATTGACGCGGATCCCGTCGGCCAGCAATTCCCAGACCAGCCTTTCGGGTTGCGTCACCATCGCGTCGTAATAGCGGCCGGCGGCGGCGATGCGCGGTGTCAGCGGCGGGATTTCGCGCAGGGCGCGCGCCCGCGACCACAGCTGATGGCGCGGCATGACGCGGGCCCGCCGGCCATAGAGATCATAGATCGCCAGCCCGATCTTGATCAGCACCGCGCCCCGGCCGCGCGGCGCCGTGGTCGAACCCAGCAGCGTCCGCAGCGCCGGCCCGATGCCCCTGAGCCACGAGAAGATGGGGATCACCGTCGGCAGCGGCCGCACCAGATGCGGCGCATTGCGCAAAAGCAGGTTCCGTTCATAGGTGGATTGCGCCACAAGCCGCAATTCGCCGGTCTCCAGATACTTGATCCCGCCATGGATCAGCCGCGACGGCGCCGCCGAGGTGCCGCCGCCGAAATCGCCCTTGTCGGCGATCACGCAGCTTGCGCCCTGTTCGCACAGATCGCGAAACAGGCCCGCCCCGTTGATTCCCGCGCCCAGGATCAGCACATCGATGTCGTGCGGATCTGTCATTCGCCCAGGGCCTCGATACTGGGCCAGACTGGTTCCATCGCCCGCCCGATCTCGCGAAAGACGGCATAGCGGCGGTCAAGATCGGCGCTGCGGGTGGCATCGGGGGTGAAATTCCGGGTCAGGGCGCCCGGATCGCGCGGATCGTGGCGCGGGCTTTCGAACAGGCCCGCCGCCGATCCCGCACACAGGGCCGCGCCCCAGGCGGCGGCCTCTTCGGTGTCGCTTGTGCTGACGGGCATGGCCAGGGTATCGGCGAAAAGCTGGGCAAAAACAGGGCTGCGCGAGATGCCCCCGGTCAGCCGCGCCCGGTCGATGGCAAAGCCTTCGCGCAGGGCATCGACATGGACGCGGTGATTGAAGGTGATCCCCTCGATCACGGCGCGCAGCATGTCGCCGCGATCCTGCCATCCGCGCAGGCCGAAAAAGCCGGCGCTGGCCATCGCGCCCTGCGGTGCGCCGAACAGGTAGGGGTGAAAGATGGCGGTCGAGGGGCGGGCCATCGCGGCCTCGATCTGGGGAATGATCCGGGCGTGCAGATCCGGGCCGCCAGCGGCACGTTCGGCGGCGCAGAATGTATCGAGGAACCAGTCGTAATTGCTGGCGGAGGCAGGAGAAATCGCCATCGCATTCCATTCGCCCGGCGCGATGCCGTTGCGGCAGAACCAGCCCGGGCCGGTCCGAGCCGCGCGCGAGACGGTTTCGTTGATGGAATAGGTTCCGGCGACGATGGCCGCGACACCCTCGGCATAGCCACCCGCACCCAGCGAGGATGCCGTCACATCATGCAGTCCGGCCGCGACCGGCGTGCCGGCGACCAGGCCGGTCAGGGCGGCGGCCTGGGGCGTGACATGGCCTGCGACGGCATCGGGGGCCAGGATCGGGGGCAGGGCATGGGACAATGCCTCGAGCCCGAAGATCGGCAGGATGTCATCGGCATAATCCTGTGTCGCGACATCGGTAAAGGCGGTGCTGGCCTCGGTCAGGTCGGTGGCGATGCCGCCGGTCAGGCAGAACCGCAGCCAGTCCTTGCAGGCCAGCACATGCCCGATCCTTGCGAAGCGGTCGGGTTCGTTGGCGCGCAGCCAGGCCAACAGTGCCGAAGGCGCCGAGGCATGAGGTCGCTGGCCGGTCCGTTCCAGGGCAAGAGCGGCGGTGCCGTCGGCCTGCCACCGCGCCGCGATTTCGCCCGCGCGGCTGTCCAAAGACAGGATGCCCGGCGCCAGCGGCCGGCCCTCGCCATCCAGCAGGTAGAGGCCATCGCCGTGGGCGGTCGCGGCAATGCAGGCAATATCCGAGGCCGGGCGGGGGCAGGCCGACAGGGCGTCGGCGATCGCCTCGGCTGTATGGGTCCACAAACCGGTCATGTCGCGCTGCACGTGGCGCGGCCGTGGCAGGGATTGCGGCACCCGGCGCCGGGCCATCGAGACCACGCGGCCTGCCGTATCGAAGATCACCGCCTTGGTGACGGTCAGGCCATTGTCGATGCCAAGCAGAAGCGACATTGGGATCACGGGCGCCGCGGAAATTCGGGGCTGGGGCGCGCGGTGGCGTCGTCGCGCGCCCCAGCCTTGCGGCTTTACTGTTCCAGCACGAAGGGGCCGGTATACTTGTCGACGTTGTCCTTGGTGATCAGCAGGCAGTCGAAAAGCTGCTTTTCGCTGTCCACCCCGGTCGAACCGTTCTTGATGAAATTGTCGGCCTGCCTGACGGCCTCGGCCGAGAACACCGCGACGGGCTGCAACACGGTATACTGCATCTCGCCGGCCTTGACCGCCTCGACCGCGTCGGGCGAGCCGTCAAAGCCGCCGACCTTGACCTGATCCAGCTTGCCGGCCTCTTTCAGCGCCGCGATCGCGCCAAGCGCCATCTCGTCATTGCCCGAGATCACGCCGATGATGTCGGGGTTGGCCTGCAGCAGAGACTGGGTTTTCTGATAGCCCTGCGTGCGGTCCCAGTTGGCAACCTCGCGGCCGACCTTTTCCAGATCCGGATACTGGCTCAGCACCGTCTCGTACCCGTTCGAGCGGGTCTGGGCATTGTTGTCGGCCGGGTTGCCGAACAATTCGACATATTGACCGGTATCGCCCACCGCCTCGACCCAGGCCTGCGCGCCAAGCGCGGCACCCTGGGCATTGTTCGACACAAGCTGGGCCTTGGCCAGGCCTTCCTGGTTGATCTCGGCATTGACCAGGATCACCGGGATGCCGGCATCGACGGCCTTCTTGACCGCGCCGATGGATCCGTCCGCATTGGCCGGGTCAAGGATGATCGCCTCGGACTTGTTGGTGATCGCCGTGTCGATCAGGGTGCTTTCGGTATTGGTATCGCCCTTGTGGGCGGCGACATTGGCGGTATAGCCCAGTTCCTCGGCGGTTTTGCGGGCGACCTCGCCCTCGGTGAACCAGTAGGGGTTTGCCGGGTCGTTCACGATGATGGTTATCAGCCCCTCGGCATTCGCGGCCCCGGCCATCAGCGGCGCGGCGGCCACGGCGGCCAGAAGCAGGCGGCGCGTCATCTTCATCATTGGTCTTCTCTCCCTTGGTTGATGGACCTGCCTTCGCCCTTGTCGCGTCAGGCAGTCTTTCCGCGCGGCCCGGTTTCCTGTTCGACCGCGCGGGGAAGGTTGTCGGACACTCAGCCCTTGCGGCCGCCGCGCCCGTATTGAAGCGAATTCATCAGCACGGCCAGAACGATCACGGCACCGGTAAAGACGGTCTGCCAGTAGGACGAGACGCCGATGATGACCAGGCCATCCGACAGGAACCCGATCACGAAGGCACCCAGCATCGTGCCGCGCATGGTGCCGCGCCCGCCGGTCAGCGCGGCGCCGCCGATGACCACCGCGGCGATGGCGGTCAATTCGTAGGTCGTGCCCGCCGTCGGTCCGGCCGAGGTCAGCTGCGAGGCCAGCACCAGTCCCGCGATCGCCGACAACATCCCCGACAGCGTGTAGACGGTGATCTTGACCAGCCGCGTGGGCACGCCCGACAATTCCGCCGCGCGTTCGTTGCCGCCCGAAGCATAGAGCCAGCGCCCGAAGGACGACCGCGACAGCATCAGCCCGCCCAGGATCGCCAGGACCGCCAGCACGATGACCGAGATCGGCACACCGCCGATGCGGTTGAAACCCAGCCAGTCAAAGCCGGTATTGCCCAGCTCGGCCCGGCCCGACAGGTTGTTGTAGGTCAGCCCGTTGGTCATCAGCAGCGCCACCCCGCGGGCGACATACATCACGCCCAGCGTGGCGACGAAGGCCGGCACCTTGAAGATCGAGACCAGGACGCCGTTGACCGCCCCCACCGCCGCGCCCAGCACGCAGGTCAGCACCACCACGGCCCAGACCGGCGGATACAGGATCACGCCCATCGCGTCGATCTGGATCCCCTGCATCATGGCGCCCGCACTGACCCCCGCCAGCGCCAGGATAGAGCCGACCGAAAGATCGATGCCGCCGTTCAGGATCACCAGCAACATGCCGATGGCAAGGATGCCGTAGATGGCCACGTGGCTGGCCATGATCAGCAGGTTGCCGATCGTCAGATAATTCGGGGACAGGATCGAGAAGACGACGATGATGGCGATCAGCGCAAAGAAGGCGCGGCCTTCCAGCAGCAATCGGCCGATGCTGAAATCGCGCTTCTTGCGGGCGGTGGCGGCGGTGGCTGTGGTGTCCGACATGATTGGGTCTTTCCTCAAGCGCGCTCAGGCGGCCACGGACTCGCCCGAGGCGGCCATGATCTTTTCCTTGGTGACGGTGGAATCGAATTCGGCCGAGATGCGGCCCTTGTGCATGACCACGATCCGGTGCGCGATGGACAGACATTCGCTGACTTCCGAGGTCGAATAGATCACGGCAAGACCCTGCCTGGCCTCTTCCGCAAGAAGGCGGAAGACCTCGGCCTTGGCGCCGATATCGATGCCGCGCGACGGTTCGTCCAGCATGATCACCCTGGGTCTGGTCGCGAGGATCTTGCCGATCACGACCTTCTGCTGATTGCCCCCCGACAGCGATCCGATCGGCGCGGCCGGACCCGAGGTCTTGACCGTCACCTCGCGGATGCTGCTTTCGACCAGGCGCCGCTCGGCGCGGGCCGAGGTGAACAGACCCCTGGTGAAACGCCGGATCGAGGCCAGCGACAGATTTTCGCCCACGCTCATGGTCTGGACCAGTCCGTCGCGCTGGCGATCCTCGGGGACCAGGGCAAGCCCGCGCGCGATGCGTTCGGCGATGGACAGGTGCGAGATTTCCTGCCCCTCCAGCACGATCTCGCCGGCGCTGGCGCGCAGGCGCCCGGCACAGGTTTCAAGCAGCTCCGTGCGACCTGCTCCCATCAGCCCGTAGATGCAGACGATTTCGCCCGCGCGAACATCCAGCGACAGCCGGTCCACCAGATCGAAGCCCCCCGACGGGTCCGGCAGGGTCAGGTTGCGGATCGACAGCGCGGCTTGCCCCATCTGCGTGTCGGGCGGGCTGCCCAGGTCGTAATTGTCGCCGACCATGTTGCGCACGATCCATTCCAGGTCGATCTGCGCGCGCGGCGCCGAGGCGGTCATGGCGCCGTCGCGCAGGACCACGGCGTGATCGGTGATGGTCAGAGCCTCTTCCAGGTGATGCGAGATATAGACGATGCTGACACCCCTCTCGGTCAGGTCGCGCACCACCTTGAACAGCACCTCGACCTCGCTGGCCGACAGCGCGCTGGTCGGTTCGTCCATGATCAGGATGCGGCTGTTGACCGACAGGGCGCGGGCGATCTCGACGATCTGCTGCTGGCCCAGGCGCAATTCCTCGACCGCGGTCAGCGGGTCGATATCCTCCTCCAGTTCCTCCATCAGCCTGCGGGTCTGGCGTTCTTCCTCGGCGAAATCCACGCCGGTCCGGCCCATGATCTCGCGGCCCATGAAGATGTTGTCGCGCACCGACAGGTTCGGCGCCAGCGACAATTCCTGGTGGATGATCGAAATGCCGCGATCCCGCGCCTCGGTCGCGCTGGCGAATGCCGTCGGCTGGCCGTCGAGGATGATGTCGCCGCTGCTGGGCTGGATCACGCCCGACAGGATCTTCATCAGCGTCGACTTGCCGGCGCCGTTCTCGCCGAACAGGGTCGTGACCTGGCCGCGATGGATGTCGAAATTGACGCCCTTCAGCGCATGGACATTGCCATAGGACTTGGCGACGTTGCGGGCGGCCAGAACGACTTCGCGCGCATCGGGTTCGCCTTCGGGGATCCCGCCCCCTGCTGTTCTTGCGCTGTTCATTGCACGCTGACCTCGACCGGCGTGATCAGCCAGTTCTTCGGATTGATCAGCCGGAAGGCGCCGGTGACGGTGATCGTCCTGCCGGTCAGACCGGCGGTGTCGATCGGTTCCAGAACGGCCGTCTTCATCGCGCGATTGATGCCTGCGCCGGCATTCTGATATTCGATCTGGTTCTTGAACTGGCCGAAGGTGATGTCACCGGGCGCGTCGCGCAGATCGGTGCCGTTGATCGCCGGGCCGGTCTGGACGCGGATGGTGATCTCCTCGGGCACATCCTCGGCCTGGATCGTGTAGATGCCGGACTTTCCCTCGGCCACGGCGCCGGTGACGGTGGTGAACATGATTGCCCCGGTCGAGGCCGGAGTGCCGTATTGTTCGGCCGCCGCCGCCTTGTCCTGCAAGACCGCCGGGGCCAGCGTGGCCGCATCCACCGCCTTGCCCTTCACGAATTCGGCGATGCGGGGAAATTCCTGCTGCCCGTAATCGTCTGGCGAGAAGACCTGCGCGCGGACATCGGACTCGGAACCGATGGTCACGATCGTGGTGTCGAAGGCGATGCCCGCCAGAAGGGCGGCGGCCACGCCGAGCCCAAGATACAATCCGCGCCGGGAGGAGGCGGGCGCTTTCGGCGCGGGGGACGAAAAATGCGTCATCGGGCGATCCTCTGGTTGCGGCGGTCGATCCGGGGGCGAATCGAGGTCAGCGCGGTGCACGGAACGGCCGGTTCGCCGCGCCGACGGCACCCGGCTCGAGGATTGCAGGCGCGGTCTGGCCCGTCTTTTCAGAAGCAATTCTCATCGTGCCGGCCTCCTCTCCGGTCCTGCGCCGATGCCGCTGCGCGAACGCGCGGTCATCGTTTCTTCCCCTGGCCCGTCGCATGGCGCAGGACCCCTCGGGATCAATCTAGCCGAAATAAATTGCCGTGTCTGTAAAAAAATACATGCATCCGAAAGAACTCATGCTATACAAGCCCGAAGCAAGGCTGCCGCGCAAGGCATCCGCCGGGAGGGTTGGTATGGATCGCGCCGATATCCTGATCGGCATCGACGCCGGGACATCGGTCATCAAGGCCGTTGCCTTCGACATGGCCGGACACCAGATCGGGGCGTTTTCGGTGCCGAACCGCTATCTGACGGCCAAAGGCGGCGCGGCCACGCAATCCATGGACCGGACATGGCGGGATTGCGCCGCCGCGCTGCGCGGTTTGGGCGAGGCTATCGACGGACTGGCCGGGCGGGTCGCGGCCCTGTCGGTGACCGGTCAGGGCGACGGGACATGGCTTGTCGGGCCTGACGGACCCGTGGGCGATGCCTGGCTGTGGCTGGATGCCCGTGCCGCGCCCACGGTCGCGCGGCTGGCGGCGAGCCCGGCGGATCGTGCCCGGTTCGAGGCCACGGGAACCGGGCTGAACACCTGCCAGCAGGGTGCGCAGATGGCGCATATGGATACACATGCGCCCGACATGCTGGACCGGGCCGAAGTCGCGCTGCATTGCAAGGACTGGCTGTATCTGAACCTGACCGGCCAGCGCGCGACCGATCCGTCCGAGGCCAGCTTCACCTTCGGCAATTTCCGCCATCGCCGCTATGACGACACGGCGATCGCGGCGCTTGGCCTGTCCCATCGCCGGGCCCTGCTGCCCGAAATCGTCGATGGCAGCCAGGCTACGCATCCGCTGACCGGCGACGCCGCGCGCCAGACCGGTTTGCGGGCCGGTACGCCGGTCAGCCTTGGCTATGTGGACATGGTGATGACGGCGCTTGGCGCGGGCGTCTATGGCGGCACGGCCGGCGATGTCGCCTGTTCGACTGTCGGATCGACCGGGGTGCATCTGCGCGCGGTGGCCGCCGGCGACGTCCAGCTGAACCAGCAGGGGACAGGCTATGTCATCTGCCTGCCGATCCCCGGAATCGTGACCCAGGTCCAGACCAACATGGCGGCGACGCTGAACCTGGACTGGGTGCTGGGCATCGCGGCCGGGATCCTGTCCGATCTGGGTCGCCCCGTGACGCACCGCGATCTGGTCGCGCATCTGGACGAATGGCTGGGACAGGCGCGGCCGGGCCAGATCGTCTATCACCCCTATATCTCGGATGCCGGGGAACGCGGTCCCTTCGTCAATGCCGATGCGCGGGCGGGGTTCGTGGGACTTGCCTCAGGTCACCGCTATCCCGACCTGGTCCGGGCCGTCGCCGAGGGGCTGGGGATGGCGATGCGCGATTGCTATGCCGCGATGGGGCCATTGCCGGCCGAACTGCGCCTGACCGGCGGGGCCGCGCGGTCACCCGCCCTGCGCGGTATCCTGTCGGCCGCGCTGGCCGCGCCGGTCCGGGTCTCAGCGCGGGACGAGGCGGGCGCTGCCGGTGCCGCGATGATGGCCGCCGTCGCCATCGGCGCCTATCCCGACATGGAGGCCTGCATCGCCGAATGGGTAACCCCGCTGCTGGGCAAGGCCGAAGCGCCCGATCCGGCGCTGATGGCTGCCTATGACGGCCTGTTTCCCGCCTTCAGCGCCGCGCGGCATGCCCTGCCGCCGGTCTGGGATGCGCTTGCCGCCGCCCGCGCGGCCTTTGCGAAAGGACAGCAGGATGAGCAATGACAGCGAAACAATCGACCTGTTCGTGATCGGCGGCGGCATCAACGGCGCCGGTATCGCCCGCGATGCCGCCGGCCGCGGGCTGAAGGTCGTGCTGTGCGAAAAGGACGATCTGGCCGAGGGAACCTCGTCGCGGTCGGGCAAGCTGGTCCATGGCGGGCTGCGCTATCTGGAATATTACGAATTCCGCCTGGTCCGCGAGGCGCTGATCGAACGCGAGGTGCTGATGCGCGCGGCGCCGCACATCATCTGGCCGATGCGCTTCGTGCTGCCCCACAGCCCGCAGGACCGTCCGGCCTGGCTGGTGCGGCTGGGCCTGTTTCTCTATGATCACCTGGGTGGCCGGCGGAAGTTGCCCGGCACCCGGACGCTGGACCTGCGCCGCGATCCCGAGGGGGCGCCGCTTCTGGACACCTATATCAGGGGTTTCGAATACAGCGACTGCTGGGTGGACGATGCCCGTCTGGTCGTTCTGAACGCCGTTGACGCGGCCGAGAAGGGGGCGAGGGTGCTGACCCGCAGCCCCTGCATCTCGGCCCGGCGCGAGAACGGGATCTGGGTCGTCCGGACGAAATCCGAGGCGACGGGCGAGGTGCGCAGCTTTCGCGCCCGCTGCCTGGTCAATTGCGCGGGCCCCTGGGTCAGCGACATCATCACCCGCGTCGCGGGCGCGAATTCGGCGCGCAACGTGCGGCTGGTCAAGGGCAGCCACATCATCGTTCCGAAATTCTGGCAAGGCGCCAATGCCTATCTGGTGCAGAACCACGACCGACGCGTCATCTTCATCAACCCCTACGAGGGCGACAAGGCACTGATCGGAACGACCGACATCGCCTATGAGGGCCGGCCCGAGGACGTGACCGCGGACCAATCCGAGATCGAATACCTGCTGGCCGCCGTGAACCGCTATTTCAAGGAAAAGCTGCGACCTCAGGACGTGCTGCACAGCTTTTCGGGCGTGCGGCCGCTGTTCGATGACGGGCAGGGCAATCCCTCTGCGGTGACGCGCGATTACGTCTTCGACCTCGACCAGACCGGCGGCGCGCCGCTGATGAACATTTTCGGCGGCAAGATCACCACCTTCCGCGAACTGGCAGAGCGCGGGATGCACAAGCTGAAGGACATTTTTCCGCAGATGGGTCCCGACTGGACCGAGTCCGCACCCTTGCCGGGCGGCGAGATCGCCAACGCCGATTACGAAAGCTTCGTCCAGCTGCTGCGAGAGCTTTACCCCTGGGCGCCGCGGGATCTGCTGCTGCATTACGGCCGCCTCTACGGTGCGCGGACAAGGGACGTGATCGGCGGCGCCTTCGGTCTCGACGATCTGGGCCGGCATTTCGGTGGCCAGTTCTACGAGGCCGAGGCACGCTATCTGGTGGCCAGGGAATGGGCCCGGCGGCCCGAGGACATCCTGCGCCGCCGCACCAAGCATTACCTGCACCTGACCGAGGACCAGCAGCGCGCCTTCGCGGACTGGTTCGACACCGCCGACCTGGCTCGGGCCGCGTAAGGACGGATCATGCCGCTGACCCTGTCGCTGAACACCAATCCGCTGGTCAACCGCTTTGCCGAGCCCGATGACCTGATCGACACCGTGGCGCGCGATCTGCGCATCCGCGATCTGCAACTGACCCACGAATTCATCAACCCTTCATGGCCCGCGCCCGTCATCCGCCGCCTGACGCGGGCGATGGGCGCGGCACTGCAGCGCACGGGTGTCCGGGTCACCAGCGGCATGACCGGACCATACGGGCGGCTCAACCATTTCGGCCATCCCGATCGCGACGTGCGGCGCCATTACGTGGACTGGTTCAAGACCTTCGCCGACATCATCGCCGATCTGGGCGGCAAATCCATCGGCACGCAATTCGCCATCCTCACCTATCGCGACCATGACGATCCGGCGCGCCGCGAGGATCTGATCCGGATCGCCATCGAATGCTGGGCCGAGGTCGCCGAACATGGCAGGGCGGCCGGACTGGATTACATCTTCTGGGAACCGATGAGCGTGGGGCGCGAATTCGGTCACACGATCGCGGAATGCCTGGTCCTGCAGGACCGGCTGTCGGCAGCCGGGATGGCGATCCCGATGTGGATGATGGCCGATATCGATCATGGCGACGTGACCAGCGCCGATCCCCGCGATCATGATCCCTATGCCTGGGCGCGGGCCGTGCCGAAGGTCAGCCCGATCATCCACATCAAGCAATCGCTGATGGACAAGGGCGGCCACCGGCCCTTCACCGCCGATTTCAACGCACGCGGACGAATCCAGCCCGGACCGCTGCTGGCGGCCCTGGCCCGGGGCGGGGCGGTCGACAACGAGATCTGCCTCGAACTCAGCTTCCGGGAACGCGAGCCGAACGACCGCGAGGTCATCCCCCAGATCGCCGAAAGCGTGGCGTTCTGGGCGCCCCATATCGACACCGGGGCCGATACGCTGAATATCTGACGTCCGAACCCGGACAGGAGATGCCGATGACCGCTTTCGCCTTCGCCACCGCCACCGAGATCCTGTTCGGGCGCGGGCAGGCCGATGGCGCCCCCGGCCGGATCGCGGCGATGGGGCGCCGGGTGCTGCTGGTCCATGGCCGCGATGCCGGCCGCAGCGCCGGATTGCGGGCGGGGTTGCGGGCCGAGGGCTGCGCAATCGCCGGTTTTCCCGTCGAAGCCGAGCCCGACATGGCCCTGATCGACGCGGGTGTCGATGCCGGGCGCGGCGTGGATGTCGTGGTGGCGATGGGCGGCGGCGCGGTGATCGATGCCGGCAAGGCGATCGCCGCGCTGATCCCCGCCACCCGGCCGATGCTGGATCATCTGGAGGTCGTGGGCCAGGGCTTGCCGCTGGATCATCCGCCCTTGCCCTTCGTCGCCATGCCGACGACGGCGGGGACGGGCGCCGAGGTGACGCGCAACGCGGTCATCGGCGTGCCCGAGCATCGCCGCAAGGTCAGCCTGCGCGACGCCCGGATGCTGCCCCGCCTTGCGATCGTCGATCCGGGCCTGACGGATGGCTGTCCGCGCGGGGTGACGCTGGCCTCTGGACTCGATGCGATCACGCAGGTGATCGAGCCCTATGTCGGCACCCGCGCCAATCCGCTGACCGACGCGCTGTGCCGCGATGCGATCCCGCGCGGATTGGCCGCGATCCGGCGGCTGATGGAAGACGAGGACGCGGCCGCGCGCGACGAGATGGCCTGGGTCAGCCTGTGTGGCGGGCTGGCGCTGGCCAATGCGGGGCTGGGCGCGGTCCACGGACTGGCCGGGCCGCTGGGCGGGCTGACCGGCGCCGGCCATGGCGCGATCTGCGGCACCCTGCTGCCGCATGTGCTGGTCGCGAACCGGCGCGGCGTGGCCGATCCCGCGCGGCTCGAACAGGTCGGGCAATGGATCGGCGCGGCGTTCGATGCGCCGGATGCGGGTCTGGAACAGGCCGCCGGGATGCTGGCGCGGTGGTCGCGCGCGGCCGGTTTGCCCCGGCTGCACGATCTGGGGATCGACGGCGCGGCGCAGCGGGCAGCGGCCGAGGCTGCCGCGTCGTCATCCTCGATGAAGGCCAATCCGGCCGCGCTGTCGCCCGCCGATCTGCGCGCGGTGATGGCGGAGGCGAACTGATGGCGCGGGGAACGGGGATCGACCCGGAACAAAGCCTGGCAATCCGCGCGGCCTGGCTGCACTACGCGGGCGGCCTGACGCAGGCGGCGGTGGCCAAGCGGCTGGGTGTGCCCTCGGTCAAGGCGCATCGGCTGATCGCGCGGGCGGTCGCCGAAGGCGTGGTCAAGGTCTCGATCGACGGCGAGATCGTGGAATGCGCGATCCTGGAAGACCGGCTCTGCAAGGGCTACGATCTGGACTACTGCGAGGTCGCGCCGGATCTGGGCGAGGAGGGAATGCCGCTGCGCGCCCTGGCGCTGGCCGGGGCCGGGTTCCTGCGGCGCGAGATCGAGGCCGGCCGGCATCCCGTGATCGGACTGGGCCACGGCCGCACGCTGGCCGCTGCGGTGCATCAGCTGCCGCGCTTCGAGGCGCGGGACGCGCGCTTCGTGTCGCTGCTGGGCGGCCTGACCCGGAACTACGCGGCCAATCCCCATGACGTGATGCACAGCCTGGCCGAAAAGACCGGCGCGCAGGCCTTCGTGCTGCCGGTGCCCTTCTTCGCCAATTCCGAACAGGACCGGGCGGTGCTGCTGGCCCAGCCCGGCGTGCGCGAAATCTTCGACCTGTCGCACAGCGCGACGCTGAAATTCGTCGGCATGGGCACGGCGGATTCGGGCGCGCAACTGGTCGCTTCGGGCATGATCGAGCCGCGCGAGATCGAGGAGATCCGGGCGGCGGGCGGGGTGGGCGAAATGATGGGCCATTTCTTCGATGCCGACGGGCGGGTGCTGGAAACCGGGCTGAGCGCGCGAACCCTGTCGGTCGATCTGGACGGGCCGGAAGGCAGCCGGATCGTGGTGATCGCGGGCGGGGACGAAAAGATCGCCGGACTGCGCGCGGTGCTGAAAAGCGGTTGTGCCGATGGCCTGATCACCGACGAGGCGACGGCGCGCGCCCTTGCCGGCTGAGCCGTTGGGGGAAGCGGGCCGGGCAAGGCCCGTCCCGGTCGCTGCCGCTGGGCCGTTGCGGCCGGGACCTGGCAACGCGATGCGCGAAATAACATAAAAATAACACAAAATAACATAAATTATTGTTGATAAGTCCAGGCAAGATGTTAAAAAATGGCGAGGCCGACAGGGGGCGGCGAACCGGAGGCAAGGATGAAGCGCGAGGAACGCAGGCAGGCGATCATGGATCTGCTGATCGCGGCAAGGGCGGTCGATCTGGACGATCTGGCCGGTCGTTTTGCGGTTTCGAAGATGACCATCCATCGCGATCTGGACGATCTGGAACAGACCGGACTGCTGCGGAAGGTGCGCGGCGGCGCCACCGTCGAGGCCGGCATCCAGTTCGAAAGCGATTTCCGGATCCGCGCCTTGCAGGATGCCGGCGCCAAGGCGCGCATGGCCGCAGCGGCGCTGCATCTGGTCGAGCCGGGGATGAGTGTCATGGTCAATGACGGCTCGATGGCGGCGCTGCTGGGCACGAGGCTGGTCGAAAGGGCGCCGCTGACGATCATCACCAACAATGCCGCCGTGATCGAGACGCTGAAAGACGCGCCGCGGATCACGCTGATCGCGCTTGGCGGCGCGTTCGACGCCAAGTTCAACGGCTTTTTCGGCGTGGTGACGGAACAGGCCCTGTCGCGGCTGCGCGCCGATCTGGCCTTCATCTCGACCCCGGCGGTGTCGGGCCTGCGGGCGTTTCACATGAGCGATGCGGTCGTCGGCGCCAAGCGGGCGATGATGGACGCGGCGCAGCGCAGGGTCCTGTTGGTCAACCATGCACGGTTCGGCCGTTCCGCCCTGCACGAACTGGCCGGTCTGGCCGAATTCGATGCCATCATCACCGACGCGCCCCCCGCGCCCGAGGATCGCGCCGCGATCGACCGGGCCGGGCTGACGCTGACCATCGCGGAGGATTGAGCGGATGACAATCTGGATCGGCACAAGCTGGAAGATGAACAAGACCCTGGCCGAAGCAGGCGCCTTCGCCCGCAGACTGGCCGAGGCTGACGCCGATCACGACCCGCGGATCCAGCGTTTCGTGATCCCGCCCTTCACCGCCTGCCGGCAGGTCAAGGCGGC
>NZ_DHXG01000074.1:0-12831 GCF_002413585.1 Paracoccus sp. UBA5162 | reverse complement strand
ATCTCGGCCCCGATGCTGGTCGATTGCGGGCTCGACATCGTGGAACTGGGCCATTCCGAACGGCGCGAACATTTCGGCGAGACGGACGAGACGGTCGGCCTGAAGACCCGGGCCGCCATCCGCCATGGTCTGATCCCGCTGATCTGCATCGGTGAAACGCTGGCCCAGCGTCAGGCCGGTCGCGCGCAGCAGGTGCTGGAGCAGCAGGTGCGGGGCGCGCTGGCCCATCTGTCCGACGACCAGAGGGCGGCCCGGATCCTGCTGGCCTACGAGCCGGTCTGGGCCATTGGCGACAACGGCATCCCCGCGACCTCGGATTATGCCGACGCGCGGCAGGCCGAGATTGCGGCCGTCGCGCGCGATGTGCTGGGAAGTCCGGTGCCGTGCCTCTATGGCGGGTCGGTCAATCCCGACAATTGCGCGGAACTTGTCGGATGCCCGCATATCGACGGGCTGTTCATCGGACGCTCGGCCTGGAGGGTCGAGGGATATCTGGACATTCTGGCGCGTTGCGCCGCTGCTATCTGAAGGAGAGCAAGATGAAACTGGCAATTGCAGGCGACAGCGCGGGCGAGGGGCTGGCAAAGGTCTTGGCCGATCACCTCAGGCACCGCCACGACGTGTCCGAGATCAGCCGCACCGAGGCGGGACCGGATGCCTTCTACGCGACCCTCTCGGATCGGGTGGCCAGTGCCGTGCGGGACGGCACCTATGACCGCGCGATCCTGGTCTGCGGGACGGGGATCGGGGTTTGCATCTCGGCCAACAAGGTGCCGGGCATCCGTGCCGCGCTGACACACGACACCTATTCGGCCGAACGGGCGGCGCTGTCGAACAATGCGCAGATCATCACCATGGGGGCGCGGGTGATCGGCTCGGAACTGGCGAAAGCCATCGCCGATGCGTTCCTGGCCGAGGCGATGAATTTCGACGCCCGGGGCCGCTCGGCCGGCAATGTCGCGGCGATCGACGCGGTGGATGCGAAATACCATCAGGCGTGACCGGGCCTGACCGCGCGCGTCCCGGACGCGCGCCTGCCGCCCAGCGGCAGCGACCGGGCCGGGCTTCGCCCGGCCCGTCCCGGTTCCGAACATGCGCCGCGACGGGTTTCCCCGGTCATCATCCGCGCCGCCGTTCCGCAGGCGCAACCCGGCGCGGCCCGGACTGCTAGACAGCGGTCCAGTTCTGTTCGACAACGGCCTCCATCGAGACATAGCTGGACGTGCCGCCGACGAAGGGCAGGGTGGCGATCTTGTCCGCCATGATCCGGCGGAAATCGGCCATGTCTCGCGACCTCACCTTGACCAGATAGTCGAAACCGCCCGCGATCATGTAGCATTCCTCGACTTCGGGAATCTGCCGTATGGCCATGTTGAACGCTTGCAGGGCCTTCTGGCGGGTATCGGTCAGCCGCACCTCCATGTAGGTGACATGGGTCAGGCCCAGTTTCAGCGGCGACAGCATCGCGCGATAGCCGGTGATCAGGCCGGCCTCCTCCAACTGGCGGATGCGGGCCGCGACCGGGGTCTTGGACAGCCCGACCTTGCGCGCCAGGTCGCTGACCGGGATGCGGGCATTGGCCACCAGTTCGGCGATGATCTTGCGATTCGTCGCGTCAAGAATATCCATGATCTGTCCCGGCCGTCCTCTATGGGCGTTTCGCCTGCCAATCTGGCCCGCTTTGGGCCCTTCGTCCAGCGATGATCGTGTAACCTGATCGGCAAGACGACCGACAGGAGCCTGCCATGCCCGATTTTTCCGCCTTCACCACCGACGCCAAGTTCCGTCCCGAAGCCGACCTGCTGTCCGATCTGGTCGCACAGGCCGACATGTCCTGTGCCATGCGCGGCCGCATCACCGACCGTGCCGCCGAACTGGTGCGCCGCATCCGCCGCGAGGCGAAGCCCAGCCTGATGGAGCATTTCCTGTCGGAATATGGCCTGTCCACGCGCGAGGGCGTCGCCCTGATGTGCCTGGCCGAGGCGATGCTGCGCGTGCCCGACCGCATGACCATCGACGCGCTGATCGAGGACAAGATCGCGCCGTCGGACTGGGGGCTGCACCTGGGCGAGGCATCGTCCAGCCTGGTCAATGCCTCGACCTGGGCGCTGATGCTGACCGGCAAGGTGCTGGATGATGACCATCCGGGCATCGCCGGCACGCTGCGCGGCGCCGTTCGCCGCCTGGGCGAGCCGGTGATCCGCACCGCCGTCACCCGCGCCATGCGCGAGATGGGCCGCCAGTTCGTGCTGGGCCAGACCATCGAGGCGGCGCTGGACCGGGCGAAGACGCGCGAGGCGCAGGGCTATACCTACAGCTATGACATGCTGGGCGAGGCCGCGATGACCGGCGATGACGCAGCCCGCTATGCCAGCGAATATTCGGCCGCGATCCGCGCCATCGCGGGCGCCTGCGGCAAGGGCTCGGTCGAGAAGAATCCGGGCATCTCGATCAAGCTGTCGGCGCTGCATCCCCGATATGAAGTGGCGCAGGAAGATCGGGTCATGGCCGAGCTGGTCCCGGTCGTCCTGGATCTGGCGCGACAGGCCAAGGCCGCCAACATGGGCATGAACATCGATGCCGAGGAACAGGACCGGCTGGTCATCTCGCTGAAGGTGATCGAGGCGGTGCTGTCCGATCCCTCGCTGGCCGGCTGGAACGGGTTCGGCGTCGTCGTGCAGGCCTATGGCAAGCGGGCCGGGCTGGTCATCGACTGGCTGCACGCGCTGGCCACGCGGCTGGACCGGCGGATCATGGTGCGGCTGGTCAAGGGCGCCTATTGGGACACCGAGATCAAGCGCGCCCAGGTCGAGGGTTTTCCCGACTTCGCGCTGTTCACCACCAAGACCGCGACCGATGTCAGCTTCATCGCCCATGCCCGCAAGCTGATCGGCCATGCCGACCGCATCTATCCGCAATTCGCCACCCACAACGCCCAGACCGTCGCCGCGATCCTGGAGATGGCCGGCGGCATCGACTATGAATTCCAGCGTCTGCACGGCATGGGCGAACGGCTGCACGACATCGTGATCCGCGATACCGGCGGCCGATGCCGCATCTATGCCCCGGTCGGGGCACATCGCGATCTGCTGGCCTATCTGGTCCGCCGGCTGCTGGAAAACGGCGCCAACTCGTCCTTTGTCCACCAGATCGTCGATGAAGATGTCAGCCCCGAAGACATCGCGCGCGACCCGTTCGACATGCTGGCGCAAGCGAAGCCGCCGGCGCTGCTGGTCCATCCGGACCGGATTTTCGGCGAGGACCGGAAGAATTCGAAGGGTTTCGACCTCAGCGACGAAGGCACGCTGGCGCGGATCGAGACCGCGCGCGATGTGTCCATCGCCGATGCGGGGCCGCTGACCCTGCGCGCGCCTTCGGGATCCGCCCGGCCGGTCGTCAACCCCGCCACCGGCGCGACCATCGCCCAGGTGACCGAGGCCGACGCCGATTGCGCGGCACGCGCGATCGAGGATGCGCAGGTCTGGGATGCCGCACCGGCCGAACGCGCGGCGATCCTGCGTCGCGCGGCCGATCTTTACGAAGACCATTTCGGCCCGATCTTCGCCATTCTGGGCCGCGAGGGCGGCAAGGCGCTGCCCGACGCCGTGGGCGAATTGCGTGAGGCGGTGGATTTCCTGCGCTACTACGCGGCGCAGGGCCAGGATCAGGCTCGGGCGCCCCGCGGCATCGTCACCGCGATCAGCCCGTGGAACTTCCCCCTGGCGATCTTCACCGGCCAGATCGCGGCGGCGCTGATGGCGGGCAATGCGGTGCTGGCGAAACCGGCCGAACAGACGCCGCTGATCGCGCATCTGGCCGTGACGCTGCTGCA
The DNA here is from genome assembly GCF_002413585.1 of Paracoccus sp. UBA5162. Lineage (NCBI taxonomy): Bacteria > Pseudomonadati > Pseudomonadota > Alphaproteobacteria > Rhodobacterales > Paracoccaceae > Paracoccus > Paracoccus sp. UBA5162. The sequence continues at coordinate 8,999 of NZ_DHXG01000074.1, read as the reverse complement.
TCAGGCGGGCGTGCCCCGCGCCAGCCTGCAATTCCTGCCAGGCGACGGGTCCAGTTTGGGCGCCGCGCTGACCCGCGATCCGCGCATCGGTGGCGTGGTCTTCACCGGCTCGACCGAGACCGCGCGGATCATCGCCCGCGCCATGGCCCGGCACATGGCCCCCGGAACGCCCCTGATCGCCGAGACGGGCGGATTGAACGCGATGATCGTCGATTCGACCGCGCTGCCCGAACAGGCGGTGCGCGATATCGTCGCCTCGTCCTTCCGTTCGGCCGGGCAACGCTGTTCGGCGCTGCGCTGTCTCTATCTGCAAGAGGATGTCGCCCCGCATGTGACCGCGATGATCGCGGGCGCCATGGACGAATTGCGGATGGGCGACCCGTGGCACCTGTCCACCGACGTAGGCCCCGTCATCGACGCCGATGCCGAGGCCGGGATCGCCGAATATCTGGATCGGAACCGCAATCGCGTGCTGCACCGCCTCGAGACACCGTCCGAGGGGCATTTCATCGCACCCACGATGCTGAAGGTCGCCGGAATCGACGATCTGCACCGCGAAATCTTTGGTCCGGTGCTGCATGTGGCGACCTTCAGGGCACGCGATCTGGACAAGGTGATCGGCGACATCAATGCCCGCGGTTTCGGCCTGACCTTCGGCCTGCATACCCGCATCGACAGCCGCGTGCAGGAGGTGACCGACGCGGTCCATGCCGGCAATCTCTATGTCAACCGCAACCAGATCGGCGCGGTCGTTGGCAGCCAGCCTTTCGGGGGCGAGGGTCTGTCGGGCACCGGGCCCAAGGCGGGCGGGCCGAACTACGTGCCGCGCTTCTTCGCGCCAGAGCCGGGCCGGGCGGCCGGGGCCTGGGGTGGCGATGCCGACGAGGCAAGGCTGGCCAGGGCGCTGGCGGCCGGCGCTGACAGGATGATCGGCGAACGGCTGATGCCCGGCCCGACCGGAGAGCTGAACCGCATGACCACCCACCAGCGGCCGCCGCTGCTATGCCTGGGTCCGGGCCCCGAGGCGGTCGCCGCGCAGGTCGCGGCGGTCGAATCCCTGGGCGGCCGGGCCATTGGCGCGGATGGCGCGGTCCCGGCTGAGGCTCTGTCGCGGCTGAACGGCTTTTCCGGCGTGTTGTGGTGGGGTGACGAGGATACCGGGCGGGCCTATTCCACGGAACTGGCCGGACGCGAGGGCGCGCTGGTGCCGCTGATCACCGCGATGCCGGATCTGGCCCATATCGCCCATGAGCGCCATCTTTGCGTGGACACCACGGCGGCGGGCGGCAATGCCGCGCTGCTGGCCGGTTAGGGCGGACCGGAAACTCAGGCCGGGCGCGCGATGGCCGTGAAATCCATCCGCACCCGCGCCTCGCCCTCCTGGATCGAAAAGGACAGCGCCACGCCGCTGCGTTCGGCGATCTTCCGGATGATCGTCATGCCCAGGCCGACACCCTCGGAATCGGGCGATTTGCGGAACGTGCCCTGCCGGAATCCGGCCGAGGCGGCGACGGGGTTGCGGATCTCCAGCACCGGGCCGGGGCGCAGCCTGGCGCGGACCGGGCCGGTTCCGTGATCGGCGGCGTTGCGGATGACGTTGCCGATCATCAGCGCCGCCGCATCGGGATGCATCGCCACCTGTGCGACCTCCAGATCGCCGTCATCGAAGGCCGGCGCGGGCCTTTGCTCGGCGATCATCATGCGCAGGACGACAACCAGATCGCAGCCCGCCTCGTTCGCGATCCCGGCCTCGGCGCGGGACAATTCCAGAAGCCGTTCCACGATCCGCCCAAGCCGGCCGATGGCGCGGTCGATCTGCCTGGGCGCTTCGGCATCCGCGCGCCCCGCGACCATCAACTGCGCCTGCGCCGAGGCCGCCGCCAGCGGCGTGCGCAATTCATGTGCGGCATGGGTCGCGAATTGCCGTTCCGCCTCGACATACTGACCGATGCGGCCCAGATAGCCGTTCAGCGCGTCGGGGATCGGGATCAGCTCCTCGGGCAGGTCGGCGGCGGCGACAGGCGACAGGTCATCCGCCCGTCTGCCGCCCAGCGAACGGGCAAAGCGCAGTGCGGGCGTCAACGCGCCCGTCACCGTCATCCTCACGATCCACAGCACGAGCCCCAGCACCGGCAACATCAGAAGCACCAATCCTCCGATGCTTTCCAGCAATTCGTCGCGCCGCCATTCGTTGCTTTGACCCAGTTCGACCGCGATCCCGTCCGCGGGGCGCGACAGGCGATAGATGCGCCAGCCGCCGCTGCTGCGGGGCCCGTCCGCCTGCTGCCGCGGCCATGGCGCATCGCCCTGTTCGCCGGCCGGCGTCACGATGCGGTAGGCCGGGAAAACCGTTCTGTCCGCGGCCGCGAAATCGCCGCCCGTCGCCAGAACGACCCGGGCGGAATCGCGCAGGATATCGTCCATGAACTCGGTCATCTCGCGGGACAGGAACAGCATCGTCAGCGCCATCCCGCACAGCCATCCCAGGCTGACGCCCAGAACCAGCCGGCGGACCAGACGCCCGCGCAGGGACCAGCCGCGCCTCACGGGATCAGATAGCCCAGGCCGCGCCGGGTCTCGATCAGCCGCGCACCCAGCTTGGCGCGCAGGCGCGAAACATAGACCTCAACGGCGTTGCCCTCGATCTCGTCGCCAAAGGAATACAGCCGTTCCTCCAGCGCCCGCCGCGACATGACCCGCCCGCGCGAGGCCAGAAGCGCATCGAACAGCGCCCATTCCCGCGAGGTCAGGCGAATTTCGCCCTCGTCGCGGAACAGCCGGGCGGCGCCGCGGTCGATGCGCAGATCGCCCAGGCGCAGCTGCACCGCCGGATCGCCGTCGGCGCGGCGGGCATGTGCGCGCAGGCGGGCGTCCAGCTCGCCCAGATCGAAGGGCTTGACGACATAATCGTCGGCGCCCGAATCCAGCCCCTCGATCCGGTCGCTGATCTGGTCATGGGCGCTGGCGATGATCACCGGCACCCGGTTGCCCGACGCCCTGATGTCGCGCAGAAGCCGCAATCCGGATCCGTCCGGCAGGGCCAGATCCAGCACGATCGCGTCATATACGGCCACGTCCAGCGCATCGCGGGCCTCGGACAGGGAGGCGGCGTGATCGACGGCATGGGCGCCGCCGCGCAGGAACCGCACCACCGCATCGGCAAGATCCGGCCCGTCCTCGACCAGCAGAATCCGCATGAGCCCCTCGTTTCATTCATTGCCCGGCCGGATTGATATGGCGGGCATTCCGGTCCAATATCAATCGAGGGGTCAGAAGAAAAGCGCGCGGCTGTAAGGAAGGAGCAAGGTTGCCTACCTACCGCGAACGCCAAAAAGGCAGGAATTCATTTTGCAACTGAACGTCAACATGATCTGGCTTGCCGTGGGGCTGCTGGGGCAGGCGCTGTTTTCGGCACGCTTCCTGGTCCAGTGGCTGGCCAGCGAGCGCAAACGTCAAAGCATCATCCCCGTGGCCTTCTGGTGGCTGTCGCTGTGCGGCGGTGCCACGCTGCTGGCCTATGCGCTGTGGCGGCGCGATCCTGTCTTCATTCTCGGGCAGGGCATGGGGCTGTTCGTCTATACCCGCAACCTGATCCTGATCCGCCGCCATGTCCGCAGCCTCGCCGAGGCCGGTGCATGAGACCTTCCATCTGGTCCGCGACGCTGCTGTTCGCGCTGACGGTGCTGACGCTGATCCTGCTGCGCCCGCTGACGCCGATCGACGAGACGCGCTACGTCGCCGCCGCCTGGGAGATGTATCAGGGCGGATCGGCGCTGGTGCCGCATCTGAACGGGGCGCTCTATGCGCAGAAGCCGCCGCTGCTGTTCTGGCTGATCGATCTGGTCTGGCTGATGGGCGGTGTCTCGACGCTGGGCGCGCGGCTGGTCGCGCCGGCCTTCGCGGTGGCGGCGGTGGCGCTGACCGGGCTGCTGGCACGGCGCCTGTGGCCCGGAGATCCGGCGCGGGCGGCCCGGGCGGCGCTGATCCTGGCGGTCTCGCCGGTGTTTCTGCTGTTCGGCTCGACCACGATGTTCGATTCGATTCTGACGGTGGCGACGCTGTGGGCGATGCTGGCGATGCTTTGGGCATGGCGAAGGCCGGACCGCTGGACCCCGTTCCTCGCGCTCGGCGCGGCCATTGCGCTTGGGGTCTATGCCAAGGGACCGGTGATCCTGATCCATGTCCTGCCGGTCGCGCTGACCGCGCCGCTCTGGGCCGGGCGGGAACTGCCGGCCTGGCGCTGGTATCGCGGTGTCGGGCTGTCGATCCTGACGGCGCTTGCGCTTGTGGCGCTGTGGTTGGTGCCGGCGCTGATCCTGGGCGGCGAGGAATACCGAACCGAGGTCCTGTGGCGGCAGAGCGCGGGGCGGGTGGTGTCGTCCTTTGCGCACCAGCGGCCGTTCTGGTTCTTCCTGGCCATGCTGCCCCTGTTCCTGTGGCCCTTCGGCTGGACGCTGCCGGGATTGCGGGCGCTGCGTCCATCGGCGCTGACCGGAAGCGCGCCGGGTCGATTCCTGTCGATCTGGTTCATTGGCACGCTGCTGGCGTTTTCCCTGATCAGCGGCAAGCAGACGCATTATCTGCTGCCGGAACTGCCCGCGCTGGCGCTGCTTCTGTCGGGGGCGGGGTCTTTCGCGCCACGTCGGCCGCGCGATCTGTGGCAGGCGCTGCCGGTCTTCGCGCTGATGCTGCTGATCGTCGTGGCGGCGTCGGGTCAGTTGCCCGCGCTGCGGGCCTTGCCCTTCCGGATTCCGCTTTGGGCGGCGGGGCTGGGGCTGGTCGTCGCCGCCATCGGCATCGCGGGGTTCCTGCGCCTGCGGGCCGGGCTGGTGGCGCTGGCGGCCCTGCCGCTATCGGCCATGCTGGGGCTGCATTTCGCGGCCCAGCCGCTGCTGTTCGCGCGGTATGACGTCAACGCCATCGCCCGCGCGATCCAGCCCTATGACGCGACCGGTATCGCGATTACCGACGGGCGCTATCACGCCCAGTTCAACTTTGCCGCCAGACTGCGCCAACCCGTCGCGCAGGTCACCGATCCGCAGGCCGCGGCCGACTGGATTGCCGGCCATCCCGACGGCATTCTTCTGAGCCTCGATCCGGTGCCGCCGCCGGGAACCCGGCCGGTCGCGCGCTTCCCCTATCGCAGCGATACCTATACGCTGTTCCGGCCCGACAAGGCTGTTCGATGAGCGCACTGGTATCCATCATCCTGCCCGCCCGGGACGAGGCGGGCAGCATCACCCAGGTCGTGACCGGGATCGCCGAGGTGATGGCCGGCACCCCCCACGAGGTCGTGGTGGTGGATGATGCCTCGACCGACAACACGCGGGCGGTGCTGCGGGAACTGGCCGGTCGCATGCCGCAATTGCTGGTGATGTGCCATGATCGCCCCTGCGGCCAGTCCGCGGCGATCCGGACCGGCGTCCTGGCCGCCAGCGGCAGCCTTGTCGCAACGCTGGACGCGGATGGTCAGAACCCGCCCGCGAACCTGCCGGGCCTGCTGGCGCCGCTGCTGACGGATCCGGCGCGGGGGCGCATCGGTCTGGTCCAGGGCCAGCGGGTGGACCGGCGCGACACCTGGTCGAAACGATGGGCCTCGCATGCGGCGAACCGGATCCGGGGCGGCCTGCTGCGAGACGGGGTCAGCGACAGCGGCTGCGGCCTGAAGGCCTTTCCGCGCAAGGTCTATATGGACCTGCCCTTTTTCGACCACATCCACCGCTTCATGCCCGCAATGGTCCGCCGCGAGGGATGGGAGGTCGTGGTGGTGCCCGTCACCCATGCCGAACGACGCAGCGGCCGGTCGAAATACGGCAATCTTCAGCGCGCCCTGGTCGGGGCGGTCGATCTGCTGGGGGCGGCATGGCTGATTCGCCGCCGCAAGCTGCCGGTGGCGCATCGCCTGCAAGCCGGGTCTCCGGGAATCGCCGGTCCGGGGCCCGAGGCGGCGGCGGACCCTGTTTCCCCCCTGATGACGGAGGCCATGCGGTGAAAGTTCTCGTTACCGGCGCGGCAGGTTTCATCGGCTTTCACCTCGCCTGCCTGCTTCTGGACGAAGGCGCCGAGGTCGTCGGCCTCGACAGCCACAACGATTATTACGATCCGCGCCTGAAAGCCGCGCGCGAAGCGGTGCTGAGCGAACGGCCCGGCTACGTCGCGGTGCGCGGCAAGGTCGAGCAGCCGGGCCTGCTGGCCGATCTGTTCCGCACCCATCGGCCCGATATCGTCGTCCATCTTGCGGCCCAGGCGGGCGTTCGCCATTCCATCGACAATCCCCGCGCCTATGCCGAGGCCAATCTGGCCGGCACCTTCGAGGTCCTGGAGGCGGCGCGGCTGCAGCCGCCGGTGCATCTGCTGATGGCCTCCAGCAGTTCGGTCTATGGTGCGAACCAGAGGATGCCCTATCGAGAAACCGACCAGGTGGACCATCCGCTGTCCTTCTATGCCGCGACCAAGAAGGCGAACGAGACGATGGCCCACTCGCACGCCCATATTCACGGGCTGGCGATCACGATGTTCCGCTTCTTCACGGTCTACGGCCCCTGGGGCCGGCCCGACATGGCCCCGCATCTGTTCACCTCGGCGCTGTTCGAGGATCGGCCGATCCGGGTCTTCAATCATGGCCGGATGCGGCGCGACTTTACCTACGTCGCGGATCTGGTCCGCGGGATTCGGCGGCTGATGGATTGTCCGCCGGGACGCGGCGACGATCCGGTCTGCGAGGGCGACAGCCTGTCGCCGGTCGCGCCATGGCGGGTGGTCAATATCGGCAATGGCCAGCCTGTCGAGCTGATGGACTTCATCGCCGCGCTGGAAGATGCCGCCGGACGAAAGGCCCGGCTGGACATGCAGCCGATGCAACAGGGCGACGTGCCCGCCACCTGGGCCGACGCCGAATTGTTGCGCGCGCTGACAGGGGACGCGCCACGAACCGACATTGCCGAGGGCACCGCCCGCTATGTCGAATGGTATCGCGACTATTACGGCGTGGACCGGAACTGACGACGCACCGGTCCGCGCTGAAATCGCGATCGGACTCGCCGTCGAAAAAAGCCGGAACGGTTCCGCGAGGGGCGCGTCCCCCGGCGGGGTCCGTTCAGGCGTCGGCCAGCGCCTGATCCATGGCGTCCAGTGTCGCCTCCCATGCCAGCAGGATCGAGGCGTGGCGGTTGGGAAAATCGCGCGCGGGCAGCAATGCCTCGAGATCCGCGAAAGGCGCCGAGGGGGGCGGCGCATCCTCTTTCAGCATGGCGCGAAGCTGGTCGCGCGTGGCCGCGATCTCGGCCCGGTCGCGACCGATCACCGCCTGACCCAGCACCGAGGCCGAGGCCTGGCCAAGCGCGCAGGCCCGCACCTCCTGCGCGAAATCGGCGATGCGGCCGTCGCTGACCACCACGTGAACCGTCACCGAGGATCCGCATTGCGGCGAACGGCGCATGGCGCTGGCATCCGGCTGACGCAGCTTGCCCTGATGCGGAATCGCGGTGGTCAGCGCCAGAATACGGCGCGAATAAAGCTGCATCAGGTCGCTGTCGGCCATTCGTCCTTCCCCCCGGCGGGTGTCCGACCTAGATAGGAAGCGTTGTCGCGAAAGGAAACCCGATGTTCGATCCGGCCAGCCTAAAATACGATGCCGATGGGCTGATCCCCTGCATCGCGCAGGATCACGCCAATGGCGAGGTGCTGATGATGGCCTGGATGAACGCCCGATCCCTTGCGCGGACGCTGGACACGGGGCGCATGACCTACTGGTCGCGCTCGCGCGCCGCGTTCTGGGCCAAGGGCGACACGTCGGGTCATGTGCAGATGCTGGTCGAGCTGCGGGTGGATTGCGACCGCGATTGCCTGCTGGCGCTTGTCGAACAGACCGGACCGGCCTGTCACACCGACCGGCGCAGTTGTTTCTACACGGCGCTGCGCGAGGGCGATGAGGTCGAGATCATGGCGCCGCTGAAGGTCTAGCGGCGCACGCCGCCGCCCCGTCATTGCAGCGAAATCCTTGTCCCGCGTCACGACCGGGACCGTTCAAAGGTCCAGCAGGCGGCGGATGTCATCGGGGGTGGCGCCCTCGTCGCGGTAATGGCGGATGGCGCGGGCATCGTCGCGCTTGGCCAGGCGTCTGCCCCCGTCGTCGCGGATCAGCCGGTGGTGATGATAGAGCGGCGTCGGCAGATCCAGCAGGCGTTGCAGCAGCACGTGGATCCATGTCGATTCGAACAGATCCTTGCCGCGCGTAACCTTGGTGATGCCCTGCGCCGCATCATCCAGCACCACGGCCAGGTGATACGATGTGCCCATGCCGCGCCGGGACAGGATCACGTCGCCGATCCGGGCCGCGAAGTCCTCTTTCGACAAATCGTGGTCCGTGCCGGGAAGGACCACCTCGTCACGAAAGGCGATCCGGTCGGTCGCCAATGCCTCGAAGGCGCGCGCCGCGTCCAGGCGGATGACGTCGCCGGACCCGGCCCCGGCCATCGCGCGGTGCCGGCAGGTGCCGGGATAGATCAGCCCGTCGGGGCCCGCGGGCAGCGCGCCTTCCTGTGGGGCCGACAGGGCCGCGCGGATGTCGCCGCGCCGGCAGCGGCAGGGATAGCAGAACGGCGCAAGGCGGATCAAGGCGGCCCGGTAGGCCGGCATCCGGTCGGATTGACGCATCACCGGTCGCGGCCAGTCCAGGCCCAGCCAGGCCAGATCGTCGAAGATCGCGGTTTCGTATTCCGTCTTGCAGCGGTCGCGGTCGATATCCTCGATCCGCAAAAGGAAGCGGCCGGTTCCCGCCTCGCGGGCGGCGATCAGGGCCGCATAGGCGTGGCCCAGATGCAGCAGGCCGGTGGGCGAGGGGGCAAAGCGGGTTACTGCGTCGCCAGCCATGCCCGGAAATCATCCTTGGCGCGCTGCGTATAGGCCGGATAGCGGTCCTTGCGCCCCTTGCGGCCTCCGCGTGCCTCGTCCAGCGGCGGGAACAGGCCGAAATTGACGTTCATCGGCTGGAAGGTCCT
>NZ_DHXG01000101.1:10932-21724 GCF_002413585.1 Paracoccus sp. UBA5162 | reverse complement strand
GCTGCTTCAAGATATCGTCGCTGCGGTTCCTGACCGCTGCGGCCGCCCCGAAGGCCATCACGGCGCTGAAGGCGATGAAGGCACGGTCCCGCGCGGCGTGACACTCCGAAACACGGCAATGGAAGGGCCGCGCGGCTTGCGCTGCCCTTTTTCGTGAGAGGCGCTGATTCGCCCGCTGACAGGCTTTGCTGTTTTCCGGCTACCTGTTCAGCGCCTAACCCTTTCGCGCCCGTCCTGCCTATTCTAAACACCGTTTAACGGCGAAGCCTGACGGCTACTGCCGAGGTGTTCAGCCCATCGGACTTGAAAATCGGTAGCGATCCTGCGATATGATCGTGTGAGCCTGAGCCATTTTCAGAGAGCCGGTCATGTGCCGTGGGGGATGTCTCTGGCCCCCCGGGTTCACACCCCGCCACGCTTGCGAACGGTCGCGGCCAGCGCTAGATTTCCTTTGACGCCTGAGCCATTTTCGGAAAGCCGATCATGTGCCGTGAGGGATCTGTCTGGCCCTTAAGGCGTTACCCCCTGAACCCATTCAGGGAAGGAAGGTATTCAGGGTTGCCATAGGTTTGAGCCATGGCAATCGACCCGACACCGCATCTTCTCGTTCCTTCCTGCGCCGACTGCGCAGCCATGGGCATGCATGTGCCCGAGATGCTGCACGAGATGGAGGAAGATATCGGCGCGGATGCCGTGCGCGACTTCCTTCTTGCGCATGGCGGGCGGGAATTCTCGATCCCCGTGCGTCACGACCTTGACACGCTGCCCGGACGGCAAATGACGGCCACCGACTGGCTGGTGCTCAACCATGGCTTCGGCCGGATTACGCTGCCGAAAGGGCCGGCCGGGCATCGCATGCGGGTCAATTTCACCGTCCTGACGCTTCGCCGGGAAGGCCGCAGCGTCGGGCAGATCGCGACCGCGACCGGCATCCATTCCCGCAGCGTCTCGGCGATCCTGAAGCGCCTGACCGAACGCGGCCTTCTGACACAACCCTTCACCTGACGGACCCCAGACATGCCCATCATCAACGCTGAAAATCTCGACCTTGCCTTCCGGGGTTTCAAGTCGATCTACTCCACGGCCTACCTCGCCGCGCCCAGTCAGGCCGCGAAGGTCGCGATGACGGTGCCCAGCAGCTCGCGCGACGAAAGCTATGGCTGGCTGGGGCAGTTCCCGCAGTTGCGGGAATGGCTGGACGGCGAGCGCGTCGTGCGCCAGCTGAAGGCTCATGGCTTCACCATCGTGAACCGCAAGTTCGAAAGCACGGTTTCGGTCTCGCGCGACGATTTCTCGGATGACCGGCTCGGCGTCTTCAAGCCGATGTTCGCCGAGATGGGGCATGCCGCCGCGCTTCATCCCGACGAAATCGTCTTTGGATTGCTGGCGCAGGGCACCACGACCCTGTGCTTCGACGGCCAGAACTTCTTCGATACCGACCACCCGGTCCTCGATCCGGACGGCGCCATTGTGATCGACGGCGAGACCTATTCGCCGGTCAGCAATTTCGACGATGGCGCCGGGCCGACCTGGTATCTTCTGGATACCTCGCGCGCCGTCCGGCCGATCATCTGGCAGGAGCGCGAGAAATACGAGTTCCAGAACGTCAACCGGCTGAATGACGAGCGCGTCTTCATGACCGACAACTTCCTTTACGGCATCCGGGCACGGGTGAATGCGGCTTCGGCCTGTGGCAGTTGGCCCATGCCAGCCGCGAAGCCCTGAACGCGGCCAACTATGTTGCGATCCGCGCACAGATGCAGACGCTGACCGGCGATCAGGGACGCCCGCTCGGCATCCGCCCGAATGTCCTGGTCGTGCCGCCGCAGCTGGAAGAGGCGGCGTTCCACCTCCTGAACACCGAGACGCAGGATGGCGGCGGTTCGAACCCGTGGAAAGGCACCGCCGAAATCGTCGTCACCCCGTATACGGGCGGCTGACATGACCGGACGCACCGCGATCTGCGAGGCCGTCGAGCTTCCCGCAAAGACCGCGCCGGACTGGGTGCATCTTCTGCCGGTCGGCGCGGTCAACGGCCGCGACGGGCGGCGCTGGCGTCTGGACGATCCGGCCCAGCTTATCGCCCGGTCGGCGAAGGGCGGCGATCTGCCGATCGACTACGACCACGAAAGCGAAAAGCCGAAGTCCCATGGCGGGCCGCTGCCCGCCGCCGGCTGGATCAAGAGCCTGCAAACGCGGACGGACGGCATCTGGGGCAAGGTCGAGTGGACCGGCCGCGCGGCCGAGATGATCGCCAACCGGGAATACCGATTCCTGTCGCCCGTCCTGCACTATCACCCGACCACCGGGCAGGTCCTGCGCCTGATCGGGGCTGGCCTTGTCCACCGCCCCAACCTCGCCCTGACTGCCCTTTCCGAACAGGAGATGACCATGCCCGATCCACTTGAGGACGCCGCCACCGCCGATCTTTCGCGCATCGCCACAGCCCTCGGCCTGAACGAAACCGCCGATGCCGATACGATCCTGACCGCAATCAACGCGCAGACGGCGCCCGATCCGGCGCGCTATGTGCCCATCGAGGCCGTGGCCGATCTGCTGAAACAGCGCAACAGCGCGGCCAGCGACAACGCCGCGCGCGCGGCCGATGCGAAGGTCCAGCAGGCGATGAATTCCGGATACCTGACCCCGGCCATGCGCGATTGGGCCGTCGCCCTCTGCACCCAGGACGAAGCGAGATTCGACGGTTTCATCGCGACCTCCACGCCGGCCTATGCTCACCTTCATCGCCCGAGCCGCTTGCACGATGTCGGCCACGAGGCGCAAGGACGTAGACCGGCCAGCGCCGATGAACGGGCGATCTGCGAACAGCTCGGCCTGACGCCCACAGATCTGAAATAGGAATGTGCGGCCCGGTTGGGTAGCGATGACGGGCCGCACAGCCACCGCCCCGCAACGGTTCGGGCTTCTCTGTCCCGGTCGAGGGCCGATGCGGGGCGGTGATCTGAAAAGGAGAAAGTCATGAGCGGAGCCGCTGTCACGACCGATATTGACGCCAGCGAGGCGCGCGCCGCATTGGCGCGGCTGAACGACAGCCAGATTCGCGGCATCCTCGCAGCCATCGGCGCAGTGATCAAAAGCCAGACCGTTCACCGTATCGACAGCGAGAAGCGGGCACCTGACGGTGGGTGCTGGGCACCCTGGTCGCTGGACTATGCGCGGTCACGCTCTGGCGGACATTCGCTTCTGGAAAACGAGGGCCACCTTCGGGACAGTATCGGCTGGCAGCTGCGCGGCGATGAAGTGGCCATCGGCACCAACCTGGTCTATGGCGCGGTTCATCAGTCCGGCGGTGACGGCACGCCGGCGCGTCCATATCTCGGCTTCTCCGGCGAGAACCGCGACGAGATCGAGCGGCTGGTGGTCGCCGGCATGGAAGACGTTCTGTGACGGGCGCGCCCGTTCAATCGCCCGGTCAGGGCCGCGTGACGGCCGACGATCTGTCCGGGATCGACACCGCCCTTGCCGAATTATCGGTCCTGCGCGGCACGCTCTCCCGGCTTGAAACCTCTCTTGAACGGCTGCGCGGCGCGGCCCTGCAACATTCCCTGTCACAACTTCCGGCATGCGATGTGCCGCCGACCGAACGCCGCCGCGCCCACCGCTCAGGCCGCCCGCCGATCATCGACACCGACCCCGAATTGCAAGCCTTCATCCTCGCCCGCCTCGACCGGCTGACCTATCATCAGATCGCCGCCGCCATCGCCGAACACTTCCCGCCCGAGCGCCACATCAGCCACGCCACCGTCCACCATTGGGCGCAGAAACGCCGCTGACACATCTTGCGACGGCCCCTGACGATATCGGATAAGCGCGAGAAATTCATGGGTCTTCGCACATCAATCGCTAGAATAATTGGTTACATGCCAGAATTAATAGTTACACAATAGCGGCCCGCGCGGCTCAGTCGGCCATGAGGCGGCTGATGATGACCGTTACTTCGGGCTTCTTGCCGATCTCTTCCATCGCCACCTGGCGGGTGATCTTGCGCAATGCCTCGTCCATCTTGGCATCGTCGCGGACCACGCGCGCGTCGGCGCCTTCCAGGAAATCGGCCAGTTCGCCCTCGATATGCCGCGCCAGATCGTCGCCGCTGCGGGTGCGGCCGGGCAGGCCCATCAGTTCGACCCAGGCATCGGGCAACGCATTGTCATCCTCGTCCACGATGACGCTGACCAGGGCATGTCCATTCAGCGCCATGCGGATCCGGTCGCGCACGATCCCGTCCATCGCCCCGATCAGCACCGTGCCGTCAAGATAGAGCCGCCCCGTCTCGACCTGATCGACCACTTTCGGCCGCTCGCCCGTCAGATCGAGCATCGTGCCGTTTACCGCGATCGTCGAGCCCAGGCCCTTGTCGCGCGCCAGCAGCATGTGTTCGCGCAGGTGCAGATGCTCGCCATGCATCGGAATCACGATCTCGGGCTTCAGCAGATCGTGCAGCGCCTCGATATCGGGGCGGTTGGCGTGGCCCGAGACATGGAACAGCCCGTCATCGGCGTCATAGACATTGACGCCCGATTCGCTGAGCGCGTTCATGATCCGGCCGACGGCGCGTTCATTGCCCGGAATGGTCTTTGAACTGAACAGGAAGCTGTCACCGTCTTTCAGCGACAGGCCCAGATAGCGGCCGCGCGACAATTGCGCGCTGGCGGCGCGGCGTTCGCCCTGTGAACCGGTAACGATCAGCATCACCTTGTCGCGCGACAGGTTCGCGGCCTCGTCGGGGCCGATCGTATCGGGAAAATCGGTCAGGACGCCGGTTTCCAGTCCGACCGAAACCATTCGCCGCATCGCCCGACCCAGCAGGCAGACCTTTCGCCCCGACGCGATCGCGGCCTCGGACAGGGTCTTGAGCCGCGCGATGTTGCTGGCAAATGTCGTGGCCACCACCATGTTCTTCTGCGCCATCACCCATTCCAGGATCGGGTTGGCCAGCAGCGCCTCGGACCGGCCGGGATGGGTCGAGAAGACATTGGTCGAATCGCAGGTCAGAACCTTGATCCCCTGCCCCTCGCTGGCCACGTCATGCCACAGGATCGGATCGAAGGAATCGCCCACGACCGGTGTGCCGTCCAGCTTGAAGTCGCCGGTATGCACGATCCGTCCCGCCGGCGTGTCGATGATCAGCGCCGCGCTTTCGGGGATCGAATGGCTGACCGGCACGAATTGCACGGTGAAGGGACCGACCTGCGTGACTTCGGGACGGGGGCCGGTGATGTTCACGGCCTCGCCCGGCAGTCCCTGCTCTTCCAGTTTCAGGCGGCACAGCGTGCCGGTGAACTGGCGGGCGTAGATCGGCACGTCCAGACGCGACCAAAGATGGCCCAGGGCACCGATGTGATCCTCGTGGCCGTGGGTGACGAAGATCGCCTCCAGCCGGTCGCGGTTCTGTTCGAGCCAGGTCAGATCGGGCATGATCAGGTCGATGCCGGGACTGCTGTCCATATCGCCGAAGGTCACCCCGAGATCGACAAGGATCAACCGTTCCTTGCCCGGCGCACCATAGCCGTAGACATAGGCGTTCATGCCGATTTCGCCGGCGCCGCCCAGCGGCAGATAGATCAGACGTTCAGCCATGGCCCGCCTCCTTGTTGTAATCGTGAATGAGACGCAGACCGTGCATCGTCAGATCGTCCTCGATCGCGTCGAAGAGGTCAAACCCCTGATCGAACAGCGGCGCAAGCCCCCCCGTCGCGATAACCTTCATCGGACGGTCGCGTTCCGCCCGTATCTGGCCGACGATCCCCTGCACCAGACCGATATAGCCCCAGAAGACACCCGACTGAATACAGGCGACGGTATTCGTGCCGATCACCTTCGCCGGCATGGTGACATCGACATGCGGCAGCGCGGCGGCGGCCATGTGCAGAGCCTCCAGCGACAGGTTCACGCCGGGTGCGATGACACCGCCGATATAGGCGCCGTCCACATCGACCACGTCGAAGGTCGTCGCGGTGCCGAAATCGACCACGATCAGGTCGGGGCCGTGGCGGTCGAACCCGGCAACGGTGTTGACCAGGCGGTCGGGGCCGACCGTCGTGCCGACATCGACGCGGGGCTGAACCGGCAGCAGGCAGTCGGGCTTGCCCACGACCAGCGGCCTCGTATCGAAATAGCGATTGCACAGGACGCGCAGATTGAAGACCACGCGCGGCGCGGTCGCGCTGATGATGCAGGCGTCGATTTCCAGCCTGAATTTCTGCACCTCGATCAGCGTGGACAGCCAGACGAAATACTCGTCCGCCGTGCGCCGGTGATCGGTCGCGATGCGCCAATGTGCCAGAAACCTGCCGCCATCCCAGATCGAGAAGACCGTGTTCGTATTGCCGGTGTCGATGCACAGAAGCATGGCTTACGCCCCGCCGAAATAGATGTCGGCGGCGGGAATCGCCTTGCGTCCACGCGGTGTCGAGAGGATCAGCGCGCCGGTCTCGTCGATGCCCTCGAAAACGCCGGTCGTTTCGGTCCCGCCTGTGCGGGCGGTGATCGTCTCGCCCAGCCGCGCGGCGCGGGCCAGCCAGGCGGCGCGGATCGGCCCGAAGCTGTGATCGCGCATCTGCCGCTGCCGATGGTCGAAGGCGATTGCCAGCGCGTCCAGCAATTCGTCCGGGGTGACGGCAAGGCCGGTCTCGCCCTTCAGGCTGACGGGCCGGATGGACTGGTCGGCCGCAATCTCGGGGGCGCAGGCCAGATTGACGCCGATGCCGATGGCCAGCGCGGTCACCTGACGCCCCGAGCCGGCGCTTTCCAGCAGGATCCCCGACAATTTGCCGCCGTTCAGCAGCAGGTCATTGGGCCATTTCAGTGCAAGGTTCAGTTGCGGCCCGCAGAGCGTCATCAGCGCATCATGCACCGCCAGGGCCGCGACAAAGGACAGTCGCGCGGCGTCCGCGGGCCCGCCCTGGGGCCGGATCAGCAGGGTTGCCGCGAAATTTCCCGGAGGGTCGGTCCAGGCCCTGCCCCGCCTGCCGCGCCCGGCCTCTTGCCGACGCGCCATGATCCAGGCCGGACCGGCGATCCGGTCCGCAAGCCGCATCGCTTCGGCATTGGTGCTGTCAACGCGGTCCAGAACATGCCGGGCCACGTCCCTTGGCCATGCGGAGGGAATGATGACGTCAGTCACCCGCAGGCTCGGTTGGTGTCGGATCGGCCGGCCCTTCGCCGGACACGACCGGCCCCCCCTCGCCGACGCCGGGATCGGTCACCTCGGTCCCGACCAGCGATTGCGCGGCGGTGGCGGCAGCATTGTCCACGCCCAGCATCGTCACCGCGCCCAGCAGCAGCATTGCGGCAGGCACGACCAGCGCCGTGAACTGCACCAGCCCCATGCGGCTTTCCACGCCCTCGTTTTCGGCCCCGAAGAACATGTAATAGACGATGCGCAGGTAATAGAACGCCCCGATCACCGAGGCGACGACGCCCGCGACGGCCAGCCAACTCATCCCCGATTGCACCGCCGCCGAAAGAACTCCGTATTTGGCGAAGAAACCCAGAAACGGCGGCACGCCGGCAAGGCTGAACATCAGGAACAGCACCGCGAAGGCCTTGAGCGGCTCGGTCGCGGCGAAACGGTTCAGGCTGTCCAGCATCACGACCGGACGGCCCTCGCGCTCCATCGACAGGATGAAGGCGAAGGTGCCCACGTTCATCACCGCATAGATCGCCATGTAGATCAGCATCGCCTGCACGCCATAGGCGGTTCCGGCCGCCAGCCCGACCAGCGCAAAGCCCATATGCGCGATCGAGGAATAGGCCATCAGCCGCTTGATGTTGCGCTGTCCGATCCCGGCGATCGAACCCAGGAACATCGACATCACCGCCAGCGCGGCGATGATCTGGCCCCAATCGCCGGGGACGTTGCCGAAGGCGCCGAACATCAGCCGGGCGATCAGCGCCATGGCGGCGATCTTGGGCGCGGTGGCGAAGAAGGCCGTCACCGGCGTCGGCGCGCCCTCGTAGACATCGGGCGTCCACATGTGGAACGGCACCGCCGAGACCTTGAACGCCAGGCCGACCAGCAGGAAGACCAGGCCGAACAGCAGGCCCAGCGACATCTGGCCCGCGCCGATCGTGGCGAAGATGCCGTCGAAATTGGTGGTCCCCGAGAAACCGTAGACCAGCGAGGCACCATAGAGCAGCATCCCGGAACTGAGCGCGCCCAGAACGAAATATTTCAGCCCCGCCTCCGAGGACTTGGCGCTTTCGCGGCGCATCGCGGCCACGACATAGAGCGACAGCGATTGCAGCTCCAGCCCCATATACAGCGACAGCAGGTCCCCGGCCGAGACCATCACCATCATGCCCGTCGCGGCCAGCACGATCAGGATCGGGTATTCGAACCGCATCAGCCCGTGCCGACCCATGTAATCGACGCTCATCGCCAGGACAGCGGCGGCCGAGACCAGCAATGTGACCTTGGCGAAGCGGGCGAAGGCATCGTCGCGGAACATGCCGAAGAAGGCGGTGCCGTCCGGCCGGTTCGAGAAGCCGATGAAGAAGCCCGCGATCAGCAGGGCCGCGACACTGGCCCAGAGTATCGCCTTGGCCAGATCGTCCTTGCCGAACCATGCGCCGGCCATCAGCGCGGCCATCGCATAGATCGCCAGCAAAAGCTCGGGCAGGATGGTCGAGATATCAAGCGCGGTCATCTTGCGTCCCTCACTGGCTGGCTTCGGCCGGTTCCGCCTGCGCGGTCACGGCCAGCCCGTCGCGCGGCTCTTGCGGCAGGGCATCGTTGTAGCTGACCAGCAGCGCCTCGACGGCGGGGCCGGTGATGTCCGTGACCAGCCGCGGATAGACACCCAGAAGCAGTGTCATGGCGACAAGCGGCGCGAAGATCCAGCGCTCGCGCGGGGTCATGTCGCCGATGGTCTTCAGACTTTCCTTGATCAGCGCGCCCAGCGTGACGCGGCGATACAGCCACAACGCATAGGCCGCCGACAGGATCACCCCGGTCGTGGCCACGAAGGCGACCCAGGTATTGGCCTTGAACGCGCCCATCAGGGTCAGGAATTCGCCCACGAAGCCCGAGGTGCCCGGCAGGCCGACATTGGCCAGGGTGAAGAACATGAAGATCAGCGCATATTTCGGCATCCGGTTCACCAGACCGCCATAGGCGTCGATCTCGCGCGTGTGCATCCGGTCGTAGATCACGCCCACGCACAGGAACAGCGCGCCCGAGATGAAGCCGTGCGACAGCATCTGGAAGATCGCGCCATCCAGCCCCTGCTGGTTGGCCGCGAAGGTGCCGATGGTGACATAGCCCATATGGGCGACCGAGGAATAGGCGATCAGCTTCTTCATGTCGGTCTGCGCCAGCGCCACCAGCGAGGTATAGACGATGGCAATGGCCGACAGCCAGAAGACCAGAGGCTGCAGCATCTGCGACGCCACCGGAAACATCGGCAGCGAAAAGCGCAAGAACCCGTAGCCGCCCATCTTCAGCAGCACGGCGGCCAGAACCACGGAACCGGCGGTGGGCGCCTGAACATGCGCGTCGGGCAGCCAGGTATGGACCGGCCACATCGGCAGCTTGACCGCGAAACTGGCGAAGAAGGCCAGAAACAGCAGCGTCTGCATCCCGCCGACCACGGTAAAGCCCAGCACGCGCGTGGTCTGCGAGGGAAAGTCGAATTGCAGCAGTTGCGCGATGTCGGTGGTGCCGGCGGTGCGGATCATCGCGATCATCGCGACCAGCATCAGCACCGAGCCCAGGAAGGTATAGAGAAAGAACTTGAAGGCCGCATAGATGCGGTTCGCGCCGCCCCAGATGCCGATGATCAGGAACATCGGGATCAGCCCGGCCTCGAAGAACAGGTAGAACAGGATCAGATCCAGCGCCGTGAAGACGCCGATCATCAATCCCTCCAGCACCAGGAAGGCGATCATGTATTCCTTGACGCGGGTCTCGACCTCCCAGGTGGACAGGATCGTCAGCGGCATCAGGAAGGTGGTCAGCAGCACGAACAGGATCGAGATGCCGTCGACACCCATCTTGTAGCGCAGGCCCATGATCCAGGCGTGATCCTCGACGAACTGGAAGCCGGTATCGCCGGAATCGAATCCCGCCAGCAGGAACAGCGAGATCAGGAAGGTCGCAGAGGTGGCGATCAGCGCCAGCCATTTCGCGTTCTTCCGCGAGGCGGGGTCGTCGCCGCGCAGGAACAGGGCCAGGATCGCTGCCGCGACGATGGGCAGGAAGGTGATGATCGAAAGAAGGTTCGTCATGTCAGTATGCGCCCCGCATCATCACCCAGATCAGCAAGCCCACGATGCCCAGAACCATCGCGAAGGCGTAATGGAACAGATAGCCGGACTGAACCCGGCCCGCGAAACGGGTCAGCCGGGGAATGATTCCCATGGCCACCCCGTTGATGGCGCCGTCGATAACGGCTCCGTCCCCGCCCGTCCACAGGGCACGCCCCAGCCATCTGGCCGGACGCACGAAGACGAAGTCGTAGATCTCGTCGAAATACCACTTGTTGAGCAGGAAACGATACAGCGCGGGCTGTTGTGCGGCCAGCCGGGCGGGCGCCTCGGGATAGCGGATATAGAACAGCCACGCGACCAGCAGCCCGCCCAACATGGCGATGAAGGGCGACAGCTTGACCCAGGCCGGGACGTGATGCGCCTCGTCCAGAACCTCGTTGTCGGGCCGCATGTAGATCGCGCCGCCGACGGGGGGCGGGAAATCGGTCGCTGCCGCCTGGTCGCCGCCCTCGGCGGCGCCGGGTGCCGCCTGTTCACCCTCGGGCGCGGCCTGCGCCGGCTG
>NZ_DHXG01000101.1:3428-10598 GCF_002413585.1 Paracoccus sp. UBA5162 | reverse complement strand
GCCTGGGCAGAATTCTCCCCGGCCGGAGCCTCGGCGCCGGCTTCGCCCTCGGCGCTGGCCGAAGCCTCGCTGCCGGCGATGTTGAAATAGCGCGAGACTTCTTCGCGGGGGCCGAAGAAGGGCTCGTAGAAGACCATGCCGGCAAAGATCGCGCCCACGGACAAGGCGACCAGAGGCACGGTCATGACGCGCGGACTTTCATGGGCGTGTTCATGCGTGTGCCGGTCTCCGCGCGGCGTGCCCCAGAAGGTCATGAACATCAGCCGCCAGGAATAGAAGCTGGTGAAGGCGGCGGCGATGACCAGCAGCCAGAAGGCATAGGTGTTGCCCGCCCAGGCGCTTTCGATCACCGCGTCCTTCGACAGGAAGCCCGCGAATCCGATATCGGTCAGCGGTATCCCGACGCCGGTGATCGCCAGGGTGCCGATCAGCATGGTCCAGAAGGTCAGCGGGATTTTCTGTCGCAGGCCGCCATAGTTCCGCATGTCCTGTTCGTGATGCATCGCGTGGATGACCGAACCCGCGCCCAGAAACAGCAGCGCCTTGAAGAAGGCGTGGGTCAGAAGGTGGAACATCGCGACCGAATAGACGCCGACGCCGGCGGCCACGAACATGTAGCCCAGCTGCGAACAGGTCGAATAGGCGATCACGCGCTTGATGTCGTTCTGCACCAGACCCACGGTCGCCGCGAAGAAGGCCGTCGTCGCGCCGATCACGGTGATGAACAGCTTGGCGTCGGGCGCGAATTCGTAAAGCGGCGACATCCGGGCAACAAGAAAGACACCCGCGGTGACCATGGTCGCGGCATGGATCAGCGCCGAAACCGGGGTCGGGCCCTCCATCGCGTCGGGCAGCCAGGTATGCAGGAAAAGCTGCGCCGACTTGCCCATCGCACCGATGAACAGCAGCACCGCCAGAACCTCGGCCGAATTCCAGTCGCCCCAGAGAAATTGCATCTGCGTCTGCGCCAGTTCGGGAACCTGCCCGAAGATGGCGTCGAACTGGACCGAGCCGGTCATCCAGAACAGCCCGAAGATGCCCAGCAGAAAGCCGAAATCCCCGACCCGGTTCACGATGAACGCCTTCATGGCGGCTGCGCCCGCGGATTGCTTCTTGTAGTAGAAACCGATCAGCAGATACGAGGCGACGCCCACGCCCTCCCATCCGAAGAACATCTGAAGCAGGTTGTCGGCCGTCACCAGCATCAGCATGGCGAAGGTGAAAAAGCTCAGATAGGCGAAGAAGCGCGCCTTGTAATGTTCGTCATGGGCGAAGTTGTCGTCATGGGCCATGTAGCCCATCGAATACAGGTGGACCAGCGCCGAGACGGTCGTCACCACGATCAGCATGATCGCGGTCAGCCGGTCCAGCCGGATCGCCCATTCGCTGACGAAATCGCCCGAGACGATCCAGTCCAGCACCGGCACGAGCTGCGTCTCGCCGCCGAAGGTCAGGAAGATGATCCAGGCCAGGAAGCAGGCCAGAAACAGGATCCCCGTGGTCACGTATTGGGCGGCCTGTTCCCCGATCACGCGCCAGCCGAAACCTGCGACGATCGCGGCCAGCAGCGGGGCAAAGAGAATGAATTGCGTCATGGTCCCTTACCCCTTCATCACGTTGACGTCTTCGACCGCGATGGTGCCGCGGTTGCGGAAGAACACCACCAGGATCGCCAGCCCGATCGCGGCCTCGGCGGCGGCGACGGTCAGGATGAACAGGGTAAAGACCTGCCCGACCAGATCGCCCAGATGGGCCGAGAAGGCGACGAAGTTGATGTTGACCGCCAGCAGCATCAGCTCGATCGACATCAGGATGACGATGACGTTCTTCCGGTTCACGAAGATGCCGAACACCCCGGCGACGAACAGAATCGCCCCTACGACAAGGTAATGTGTCAAACCGATCATCTTTTCCGTCCCTCCGGGTCGCTCACCCGTTGAAAATATTCCCTTGCCGCGATCCGGGCGGCCGTTCCGGTCGGCTACAGCCCCTGTCCCGGCTTCACGTCCCGCAATTCCATCGCCTTGGCGGGATCGCGATACATCTGCGTCAGGACATCCTGACGCTTGATGTCCCGGCGATGCCGCATGGTCAGGGTGATCGCCCCGATCATCGCCACCAGCAGGATCAGCCCCGCAAGCTGGAACGGCAGCATGTAGCGGTCATAGAGGACGATCCCGATCAGGTTCGTGTTCTGCGCCCCGGCGTCGATCGGCACGACCCGCATCGCCTCGGCCTGGTCCGAGGATTGCCAGGCCCCGAAAGCGATTCCCAGCTGCGCCAGCAGCACGACCGCGATCAGCCCGGCCAGCGGCAGATAGCGTGCGAATTCGCCCTTCAGCTCGGCGAAATCGACGTCCAGCATCATCACCACGAACAAGAACAGCACCGCAACCGCGCCGACATAGACGATGACCAGCAGCATGGCGACGAATTCGGCGCCTTGCAGGACGAACAGCCCGGCCGCAGAGAGAAAGGCCAGGATCAGCCACAGAACCGAATGGACCGGGTTGCGCGCCAGCACGACCATGAATCCCGAGACGCAGACGCTGATGGCGAAGAGATAGAAGGAAAAGATCATCATTCGGATTCGCGCTCCTCGGGTTTGGTAAACACGCCCTGGGCGATCTCAAGCGCCTTCTGCATTGCCGGGATGCCCGCGAACATGCCCATCTGATAGATCACCTCGGCGATCTCGCGCGGGGTGGCGCCCGCCTCGACGGCATGGCGGATGGTCAGGCGCAATTGCGGCTCGGCCTGGGCGCCCTGCACGGTCAGCGCGGCGATGGTGACCAGCAGACGGGTTCTGGCATCCAGCCCGTCGCGGTTGAAGGTCTTGCCGAACCACATTTCCAGCATGTCCGACGGCATGGTCGGGATCAGCTTCTCGAATGCCTTGGTATCGACATGTTCCAGCGCCGGATTGAAGACCCGCGCCATTTCATGACCGGACTGGATCATCTGCTGGAACATCTTCTGGAAAGCGTCGGTCATCTGTAGGGCGCGTCGATGGCGAGGTTGCGGGCGATCTCGGCTTCCCAGCGGTCGCCGTTGGCAAGCAGTTTCTGCTTGTCGTAGAACAGTTCCTCGCGGGATTCGGTGGCGAATTCGAAATTCGGTCCCTCGACGATGGCATCGACCGGACAGGCCTCCTGGCAGAACCCGCAATAGATGCACTTGGTCATGTCGATGTCATAGCGCGTGGTCCGGCGCGATCCGTCGGCGCGCGGTTCCGCGTCGATGGTGATCGCCTGGGCCGGGCAGATCGCCTCGCACAGCTTGCAGGCGATGCAGCGTTCTTCGCCGTTGGGATAGCGGCGCAGCACGTGTTCCCCGCGAAAACGCGGGCTCAGCGGCCCCTTTTCGTGCGGATAGTTCAGCGTCGCCTTGGGGGCGAAGAAGTATTTCAGGCCGAGGCCGAACCCCTTGATGAAATCCATCATCAGGAAATACTTGGTGGCGCGGGCGATATCGAAAGCCATCAGAAATGCTCCCCTTGCTTGGGCGCGGAAAAGCGGTCGAAGGCCGCCACATAGTCGCGGATACGCGCGCCGTCACGGGCGTTTTCGGCGCTGTCCAGATTATTGGCCAGAAAATGCGCGAATTCGATCTTGTCCTGCTCCGAGGCGCTGGCCAGCGATTCCGCGATCCTGTTCGAATAGGCCATGTCGATCACATCCCCGCCCAGCGGGCCCAGAACGATCCGAAGACCTGGAATTTCGCCAGGAAGGCGACGATCACGACCCAGCCCAGCGACATCGGAAGGAACACCTTCCAGCCGATGCGCATCAACTGGTCATAGCGATAGCGCGGCACGATCGCCTTCACCATGGCAAACATGAAGAACCAGAAGACCATCTTCAGGAACATCCACAGCGCCCCGTCGGGGATGCCGGGAATGGGCGACAGCCAGCCGCCGAAGAACAGCAGCGCAATCAGCGCGCACATCAGCCACATCGCGATGTATTCGCCGGCCATGAACAGCAGATAGGGGGTCGAGGAATATTCGACCATGAAGCCCGCCACCAATTCGGATTCGGCCTCGGGCAGATCGAAGGGCGGGCGGTTGGTTTCCGCCAGGCAACTGACGAAGAACAGGACCAGCATCGGCAGATGCGGCAGCCAGTACCAGGACAGAAGCCCCATCCCGCGCTGCGCCTCGACGATATCGGTCAGGTTCATCGAACCGGTCGAGATGATGACGCCGATGATGATCAGGCCAAGGCTGACCTCGTAGGAAATCATCTGCGCGGCCGAGCGCAGCGAACCCAGGAACGGATATTTCGAGTTCGAGGCCCAGCCGCCCATGATGACGCCGTAAACCTCGAGCGAGGAGATGGCCAGGATGAACAGGATGCCCACATTGATGTCGGCCATCACCCAGCCGGGCGCGAAGGGAATCGCCACGAAGGCGGTCAGCGCCAGCATCATCGACAGGAACGGCGCCAGGAAGAAGACGAACTTGTCGGCGCCGGCCGGTATCACCACTTCCTTGACGACATATTTCAAGGCGTCGGCGAAGGTTTGCAGAAGGCCCCAGGGTCCGACCACGTTCGGGCCGCGCCGCATCTGCACCGCTGCCCAGATCTTGCGGTCGCCATAGACCATGTAGACCAGCGACAGCATCACGAAGACGATCAGCGCCAGACCCTGCGCCAGCAGGATGATGGCGATGCCCAGCGATGAAGACCAAAATCCGTCCATGACGCCCGTCCTTCTGCTTACGCCGCGGGAATGCCGCGTGCCTTGCATTCGCGCAAGGTCTCATTCGTTTCCATCACCCGCAGGCCCAGCGGCTTGCTGTCCGAGATCGTGAAGGCGGCCCCGATCAGCAACTTGCCATCGCGCGTGTCCTGCAGCGTGCGGATGTGACGGCCATAACGGGCGCCATTCGCCTTTGCCCAGCCTGCCAGCGCGCAGGTGGCATACGAAAAGGCGATATCGGCGTCCACCCCCTGGCGCAGATTCGCCGTCACTTCGACCAGATCGGACCGTTTGCCGTCACCCAGAGGCTTCACCCGCGCGCCCAGAAAATCCTTGTCCGAAATTTCGCTGCCTTCCTTGCGGTCCGGAAGCGCGGGTCGGGTCCGCCGGGCAAAGGCGGCGATGGCCCTTTGCTGCGCGGTCGGGCCTTTCGGCCTTGTCGCGCCTGCGCCGGCCGGATCCGGCCGCGGCTTGTCGTCCAGCGCCGCCAGATCGGCATCGCTGACGGCAAAGGCGCTGCGCCCCGCCGCCGAATCCAGATCCATGCTGGTGACGCTGCCATCGGGTTCGAGGATCAGGATCTGCCCCGATTTGGTCGAGATCCGGGCCGTCGTCAGCGCGGCCCTGTCGCCCGCCGCGCCGGGCGCCGCGATCGTTGCGCTCAGCGATGCGGGCTTGGCGGGCGGACGCGCCTCGGTCTTCGCGCCGCACCCCGTCAGCGCCGCCAGCCCCGCAAGGGCTGCAGCGCGGACAAGCGGCTGGCGAAGGGCTGGCCGCATGGGGTTACTCTGCCGCCATCGCCGGCGCCTGCCGCGCCGCGGCCATCCGCGACAATTCCGCCATCAGCGGAGAGGAACGCGCGATCGGATTGGTCAGGTAGAAATCCCTGATCGGATAGACGAAGGCCGCGCTGTCCAGATCGGCCCTCGGCACGGCCTGCCATTCATTCGCCGGCACCTGGTCGATCCGGGCCAGATGCGGCACCGCCCGGATCAGCGCGCGGCGCAGTTGCGCCAGGCTGTCCCACGGCAATTGCTGGCCCAGTTCCGCCGACAGGGCGCGCAGGATCGCCCAGTTCTCTTTCGCCTCGCCGGGTGCGAAATTGGCCCGCATGGCAAGCTGCGGCCGGCCCTCGGTATTCACGAAAAGGCCGTTTTCCTCGGTATAGCAGGCCCCCGGCAGGATGATATCGGCGCGATGCGCGCCCCGGTCGCCATGGCTGCCCTGATAGATGACGAAGGCGCCATCCGCGATCTCGACCTCGTCGGCACCCAGATTATAGACCACCTCGGCGCCCTCCAGCGCCGCCGGCAGACCGCCCTCGGTCACCGCGCCCACATCCATCGCGCCCACCCGTCCGGCGGCGGTGTGCAGGATCAGCAGGCCGCTTTTCGATGCCTCGGCCGCCGCCATGGCAGCGGCCAGCACGGCCGCGCCGTCATCGCCCAGCAACGCCCCCTGCCCGACGATGACCAGGGACGGATGATCGATCACGTCGCTGTGATCGCGGTCGACGATAGTCTGCAAGGCGGCACGATCGGTCCCGGCGTGGTGATAGGGATAGGTCAGGTCCACCGCCGCGCCCACGACGCCGATCCGAGCGCCTTGCGACCACGCCTTGCGAATGCGTGCGTTCAGCACCGGCGCCTCGACTGCCGGATTCGACCCGACGAGCAATATGTATTTCGCGTGGTCGATATCCTCGATCCGCGCGGTGCCGACATAGGCGCTGCGATTGCCGGCGGGCAGCCGGGCGCCGTCGGTGCGGCATTCGACATGGCCGTCCAGGCCCTCGATCAGCGTCTTCAGGCTGAAGGCCGCCTCGACCGGTGCCAGGTCGCCGACCAGCCCGGCCAGTTTCTTGCCCTGCATGGCGCGCGCGGCCGCGGTCAGGGCCTCGGGCCAGGTCGCGGGCCGCAGCTTGCCGTTCTCGCGGATATAGGGCTTGTCCAGCCGCTGCCGGCGCAGCCCGTCCCAGACAAAGCGGGTCTTGTCGGAAATCCATTCCTCGTTCACGCCGTCATGGTTGCGCGGCAGGATGCGCATCACCTCGCGGCCCTTCGTATCCACCCGGATGCTGCTGCACATCGCATCCATCACGTCGATGGACTCGGTCTTGGTCAGTTCCCAGGGCCGCGCGGTAAAGGCATAGGGTTTGGAAACCAGCGCACCCACCGGGCACAGGTCGATGATGTTGCCCTGAAGGTTCGAGGCCAGCGTCTCGTTCAGATAGCTGGTGATCTCGCTGTCCTCGCCGCGCCCGGTCTGCCCCATCTGGCTGATGCCCGCCACCTCGGTGGTGAAGCGGACGCAGCGCGTGCACGAGATACAGCGCGTCATGTGCGTCTCGACCAGCGGGCCGAGATCCAGTTCCTCGGCGGCGCGTTTCGGCTCGCGATAGCGGCTGAAATCGACGCCGTAAGCCATCGCCTGGTCCTGAAGATCGCATTCGCCGCCCTGGTCGCA
>NZ_DHXG01000101.1:1093-3122 GCF_002413585.1 Paracoccus sp. UBA5162 | reverse complement strand
GCCCTGGTCGCAGATCGGGCAATCCAGCGGGTGGTTGATCAGCAGGAACTCCATCACGCCTTCACGCGCCTTCTTGACCATCGGGCTGTTGGTGCGGACCTCGGGCGGGGCGCCTTCGGGACCGGGGCGCAGATCCTTGACCTGCATCGCGCAGGAGGCGGCGGGCTTGGGCGGGCCGCCCACGACCTCGACCAGGCACATGCGGCAATTGCCGGCGATGGAGAGACGTTCGTGATAGCAGAAGCGCGGGATCTCGATCCCCGCCTGTTCACAGGCCTGGATCAATGTCAGATTGGGATCGACCTCGATCTCGGCGCCGTCGATCTTGATTGTCCGCAAATCGGCCATCATCACTTTCCTTACCTTGCGCTCAGCAACGATCCCGTGACCGTATTCTTCGCGATTTCCTGCCGCCCCAGGCGGCAAAAGCTGTCGGCATCCCCGGCCGCCGCCCCGTTCCGGTCCAGATAATCCTCGGCCACGGCATAGATGCGGTCCTTGTCGGCGCGGCTGTCCAGGAACGCCTCGATCTGGGCCGTGGAATAGCCCTTGTCGCGCGCGTATTTCTTCAGCGCGCGCGCCTGCATGAAGGCAAAGACGACACGCCCGTCGATGCTGGGACATTCGCGGCGGATGCGATCGGCGATCCGCGCCGCGATCAGACGGTCATTGATGTATTTTTCCTGCGCCAGCGGCTCCAGCGCGGCGGCCTGCGTCGCGGCCATTCCCAGGATCGCGACCAGAGCGGTCGCCACGCGGTTGCGGTTCTGTCGTTTCATCATCCGTGCCCTTCTTCTGTCATGGCCCCTGCCATAACAGCCGCCTGCACGGGTTTCCCCACACGACCCCGTGCGCGCGGCGTGAGCATATGCACGCGCGGACATCATTGCGCCGCCATCGCTCCCATGCGTCCGGTGCGTTTCGCCTTGATCCGGTCCTCGATCTCGCCGCGGAAATTGCGGATCAGGCCCTGGATCGGCCAGGCGGCGGCATCGCCAAGCGCGCAGATCGTGTGGCCCTCGACCTGCTTGGTCACGTCCAGCAGCATGTCGATTTCCTCGACCTCGGCCTGACCCGTCACCAGCCGTTCCATGACCCGCATCATCCAGCCCGTGCCCTCGCGGCAGGGCGTGCATTGCCCGCAGCTTTCATGCTTGAAGAACTTCGCCAGCCGCCACACCGCCTTGATCACATCGGTGTCCCGGTCCATGACGATCATGCATGCGGTGCCGAAGCTGGATTTCAGATCCCGCATCCCGTCATAGTCCATGATCGCGGATTCCGCCTGTTCGGCGGTGATGACCGGGCAGGACGCCCCGCCCGGAATGATCGCCTTGAGGTTCTTCCAGCCGCCGCGCACGCCGCCGCCATGTTTCTCGATCAGTTCCTTCAGCGGGATCGACATCGCCTCCTCGACGACGCAGGGATTGTTGAGATGCCCGGTCAGGCCGAACAGCTTGACGCCGGCATTGTTCGGCCGGCCGAAACCCGCGAACCATTCCGCGCCCCGGCGCAGGATCGCCGGCACCACGGCGATGGATTCGACATTGTTCACCGTGGTCGGGCAACCATAAAGACCCGCGCCCGCCGGAAACGGCGGCTTCATGCGCGGCATCCCCTTCTTGCCTTCCAGGCTTTCCAGCAGCGCCGTTTCCTCGCCGCAGATATAGGCGCCGGCGCCGTGGGTCAGGTAGAGGTCGAAATCCCAATCCGAACCGGCCGCATCGCGCCCCAGCAGCCCCGCGTCATAACATTCGTCGATCGCCGCCTGCAGCGCCTCGCGCTCGCGGATATATTCCCCGCGGATATAGATATAGCAGGCATGGGCGCCCATCGCGAAACTGGCGATCAGCGCGCCTTCGATCAGCGTGTGCGGATCATGGCGCATGATCTCGCGGTCCTTGCATGTCGCGGGTTCGGATTCGTCGGCATTGATGACCAGATAGGCGGGCCGGCCATCGCTTTCCTTGGGCATGAAGGACCATTTCAGCCCGGTGGGAAAGCCCGCCCCGCCGCGCCCGCGCAGGCC
>NZ_DHXG01000101.1:644-781 GCF_002413585.1 Paracoccus sp. UBA5162 | reverse complement strand
AGCCCCGATGCCTTGACGATCTCGACGATCTTGTCGCGGCCCAGCCCGATCAGATCGGCGGTGCCGTCCCAGTTGCCGCGCTTTTTCGCGGCATCGAGGCCCAGATCGCCCATGCCATAGAGATTGGTGAAAATGCG
>NZ_DHXG01000101.1:0-343 GCF_002413585.1 Paracoccus sp. UBA5162 | reverse complement strand
AGAGATTGGTGAAAATGCGGTCCTGGTCTTGCAGCATCAGACTCTTGTTCCTCTCATCCACGGGCTAGGAGTCGTTCCTGCGCCGCCAGATACGCCAGGTCACGATCAGCGACCAGACAAAAGCGCCGATCGCGGCCAGATCGGCCAGGAATGCCCACCGCGCCGCCCAGCCATAGCGCGCGCCCAGCCATTGCACGACGATCCAGGCGGTCATCGCCACCGCGATGACCACGGCCGCCTGCCGGATCTGGGCGGTGTCGCGGTCCGGCCGTCCCGCCATCAATACACGTCACCCTTCTCGACCCGGGCGGAAAATTCGGTCTCGCCGCCCGAGGCCAGCACC
>NZ_DHXG01000089.1:1519-2592 GCF_002413585.1 Paracoccus sp. UBA5162 | reverse complement strand
GGCCGCCTATCGCCGCGGCCACCGCTTCGGCAACTGGGCGCTCACGACCTTGCTGAAGCAACTGTTCGGCCGCAGCTTCACCGACATTCTTTCGGGCTATCGCGTCTTTTCGCGGCGCTTCGTCAAGAGCTTCCCGGTGCTGTCGGCCGGCTTCGAGATCGAGACCGAGATTTCGGTCCATGCGCTCGAACTCGCCATGCCCGTGGCGGAAGTGGTCACCGCCTATGGCGCTCGGCCCGAAGGCTCGGTCAGCAAGCTCAGCACCTATCGCGACGGCTTCCGCATCCTGCGCACCATCATCACTTTGTACCGGATCGAGCGGCCGGTGGTCTTCTTCGGGGTGATCGCCGCGCTGCTGGCGCTGCTGGGGCTGGGCCTCGCCGTGCCGCTGATCGTCACCTATCTCGAAACCGGGCTGGTGCCGCGTTTTCCGACGGCGATCCTGGTGACGGGCCTCATGATCCTGGCGACGCTATCGGCGATGTGCGGCCTCATCCTCGATACCGTGGTGCGCGGCCGGCGCGAGGTGCGGCGGCTCGCCTATCTCGCCTTTCGCGCGCCCGCCGATTACGCCCGGCCCTGAACGCGTCGGCGCAGGCGCAGGGCGAGGATGATGAGCAATAGACCCGACAGCAGGGCATAGGCGCCGATCGCCCAGCCCATCGACAGGATGCTGACGACCGGATTGACCGTGAACAGGACGATGATGCCGATGCCCAGCGCCAGGGTGATGAGGCCGTTGGCGGCCAGCAGCCACTCGCCCTCTATCTCGTCGCGCAGGCGAATGGCCGCGACAATCTCCAGCACGCCCGACAGGATCGCCCAGCCGGCCAGAAAGAAGAGGGTGATCAGCGCATAGCTGACCGTCGCCGTCAGCGGCATCGCCACGAACACTATGCCCAGCGCAACGCCCAGCAGGCCGCGCAGCAGCATCGCGATCCAGTGGCCGCCTTCGCCCGCGCGCCGGATCGCCGCGATCACGGAAAAGACGCCGTCGATGAAGGCGTAGATGGCGAACACCATGGTGAAGGCGATCAGCGCGCTGAACGGATAGAGCATCGCCACGATGCCCA
>NZ_DHXG01000089.1:0-1222 GCF_002413585.1 Paracoccus sp. UBA5162 | reverse complement strand
GCATCGCCACGATGCCCAGCAGCATGGCGATGACGCCGCGCGCCAGCAACGCCTTCCACCGTGACGCATAGGGCCAGGGACGATCGGGAGCGGTGGCGAATGGCGGGGCTTGGTCGGTCACGCGGCTTTTTCCTCCATGCGTCGGTCGCTGGCCGATCAATAGACCAGCCGCGCGATGGTTCCCCCTTGAACCCGCCGCTTTTTGTGCCGATGTAGGGCCTGGGCAAAAAGCAACTACCCGGAAAAGAGCAAAATGACCGATATCATGTCCGACCCCATGGCCGCGCTGGTCCCCATCGTCATCGAACAGTCGAACCGCGGCGAACGCAGCTTCGACATTTATTCGCGGCTGCTGCGGGAACGGATCATCTTCGTCACCGGGCAGGTCGAAGACCATATGGCCTCGCTGATCGTGGCGCAGCTGTTGTTCCTGGAATCGGAAAATCCGAAGAAGGACATCTGGATGTACATCAACTCGCCCGGCGGGGTGGTGACGTCCGGCATGGCGATCCACGACACGATGAAATATATCCGGCCGCAGGTCGGCACCGTGTGCATCGGCCAGGCCGCCTCGATGGGCAGCTTCCTGCTCGCCGCCGGCGAACCGGGCAAGCGCATCGCCCTGTCGAACGCCCGCATCATGGTGCACCAGCCCTCGGGCGGGGCGCAGGGCATGGCGTCCGACATCGAGATCCAGGCGAAGGAAATCCTGCGCATTCGGCGCCGCCTCAACGATCTCTACGTCAAATATACCGGCCAGACGCTGGAGGCGGTCGAGCGGGCGATGGACCGCGACACCTTCCTCGAAGCGGACGAGGCCAAGGCCTTCGGGCTGGTCGACGAAGTGTTCGACCGGCGCCCGCAGGCTGCCGATACAACCGAGGCCTAAAGACTATCTTTACCGCGGCGCGCCATTTTCTCCCCTTGTGGAACGGGCGCGCCGCAGGCTAGGATAGCCTTTGGACCAGAAAATCCCTCGCCGGCGCGGATCTGGTGATTATCATCCGGGGGGGAAGAGAGAATGGCGAATGACTAAGCTTACCGGTTCGGACTCGAAAAGCACGCTTTACTGCTCCTTCTGCGGCAAGTCGCAGCATGAGGTGCGCAAGCTGATCGCGGGCCCGACCGTCTTCATCTGCGACGAGTGCGTGGAATTGTGCAACGACATCATCCGCGGGGAGACCAAGGGCGGTCTCGTCGGTCGGAAGGATGGCGGCGTGCC
>NZ_DHXG01000083.1:0-3272 GCF_002413585.1 Paracoccus sp. UBA5162 | reverse complement strand
TGGCCGTACGAAGGAGGTCGTCGATCTGCTGCGGAACAATTTCTTGCGATGACCTCGCCAGCGGCTAGTTTGGCCGCGCCATTCAACGCCGGGCTGCGCCCGTGCAAATCAGGAAAACGATGATGACCTTCAAGATGAAATACGCCCTGCTTGCCCTGCCGCTGGCCCTCGCGGTGTCGGCCTGCGAGAGCCCGGCGGAAAAGCAGGAAGAAGAGGCGCAGGCCGAAACGGTCGCGCAGCCCGGTTTCGACGGCACCGCTGCCACGCCCTCCGAAGCGCGCGACGAAGCCTACTCGCTTGCAGCGAAGCTTTCCTCGGGCGACCTGGACCCGAACGAAGCGGTCAGGGTGCTCGAAGATCTCGACAACCTCGTCAGCGAAAACCTGACCGATTTCCCGGAAGATATGCGTCCGGCCCTGACCGAGGATATCGAGTCCGCGCGCGATGCGCTGGAAGCGGATGACGAGGCGGGGATGCGCGAGGCGGCGACCCAGTTCCAGAACAAGCTTTCCGACGCGGCGACGGGTTCTGAGGCACAGTAAGCGACGGCGCGCCGTCATGGTGGCGGCGCGCCGTCCCTGAATTTGGGCGGCTTTATTTGGACGGCTTTCACGGGGAAGCCGGGGGCTAGGTTTTTATGTCGTGGGCCAGACTGGCCGCAGGCTGTCTGCTTGCGTTGATCGCCACGGACGCCGCGCTGGCGTCCGGCGCGCTGCAGCAGAGCTTCCTCCAGCCGATGGGGCCCGTCGCGCAGGAGCAGTCGACCCACCTCATGCGGGTGGTGGGGATCACGATGATCGTGATCCTCCCGGTGCTGGTGGGGGTGCCCCTGATCCTGTGGCGCTACCGCTATGCCAAGCCGCCCGGCGCCTACGCGCCCGAGTGGGAGTTTTCCGGCAAGCTCGAATATGTCCTGTGGGGCGTGCCGGTCCTGATCGTCATCGTGCTGGCCAGCTGGCTGTGGTATTCCACCCAGAAGCTCGACCCCTACGAGCCGCTCGGCCCCGACCCGTTGCAGGTGCAGGCCATCGGGCTCGACTGGAAATGGGTGTTTATCTACCCGGCAGAGGGCATTGCGACGGTCGATGAACTGGTCGTTCCCGTCGGTCGCCCGGTGGAACTGACGCTGACCACCGATACCGTGATGCAAAGCCTGCTGATAGCGCCGCTGACCGGGCAGATTTATGCGATGCCGGGGATGACGACCAAGCTGAACTTCGCCGCGACCCGCACCGGGCAGGCCGAGGGCGAGAACACACAGTTCAACGGCGACGGTTTCGGCCGCCAGAAGTTCACCGTCCGCGCGCTCGACCCGGCGGAATACATTGTGTGGACGGCGCGAGGCGACAACGGCCCGACGCTCGATGAAGCGACCTACGCCACATTGCGCCGACGCACCGTGCTGGCCGATGCGCGCGGCGATCTTGGGCTGGAAAAAAGCGCCGAGCCGATCGTCATGGTGCTGGGCCAGCAGGACATGTTCGGAGAGATCGTCGCGAAGTATCATGGTGATGGCGGGGCCGAGCGCTGGGGTGGCACCGGGCTGCCACAAACGGGCATGACCGGAGCCGCGGAATGAGCGGACAGACAAGCCCGATCTTCGGCAATCTCGACTGGAACGTCACGCCCTTTACCGATGTGCTGCAGCATCCGGGCACCAGCACGATTATCGGGGCTTTTGCGACGAGCGTTCTGGTGCTGGGCGCGATCGGCGCGGTGGCCGTGTTGACCCGCATGCGCTGGTGGGGGCCGCTCTATCGCGGCTGGCTGACGTCGCCCGACGCGAAAAGAATCGGCATCATGTATATCGTGCTCGCGCTTGTCATGATGGCGCGGGGCATCATCGAAGGCTTTGTGATGCGGGCCCATCAGGCGAGCGCGCTCGGCACTCTGGCACAGCCGGAAGGCGGCCTCGTCGCGCCGGATCACTTTGCGCAGCTGTTCAGCACGCATGGCACGATCATGATCTTCTTCGTCGCCATGCCGCTGCTGATCGGTCTCATCAATTTCGTGCTGCCGCAGCAATTGGGTGCGCGCGACATGGCCTTCCCGGTGCTCAATCTGGTGAGCCTGGGGCTGACGGCTGCTGGCGCGGCTCTGGTGATGATCTCACTGCTGATCGGCGATTTCGGGACCGGCGGGTGGACCATGTATCCGCCCTATACGGGCAAGATCTTCAGCCCGGGCGAGGGGGTGGACTATTGGCTGTGGGCGATCCTGATCTCGGGTATGGGGTCGACGCTGACGGGGATGAACTTCGCCGTCACCATTTTCAAATGCCGCGCGCCGGGCATGCACCTCATGCGCATGCCGCTGTTCTGCTGGACCAGCCTGTGCGTGGCCATCATGCTGATCTACGCCATGCCCGCGCTGACCGTGTCGAGTGCGATGCTGGCGCTCGATCGCTATGCCGATTTCCATTTCTTCACCAACGAAGCGGGCGGCAACATGATGAACTACGCCAACATCTTCTGGATGTTCGGCCACCCGGAAGTCTACATCCTGATCCTGCCCGCGTTCGGCGTGTTCTCTGAAATCAGCTCCACCTTCTCGGGTAAGCGGCTCTACGGCTACACCTCGCTGGTGATGGCGAGCATGTGCATCGCGGTGATCAGCTTCACCGTGTGGCTGCACCACTTTTTCACCATGGGACAGAGCGCGGGCGTGAACATCGCCTTCGGCATCGCCACGATGGTGATCGGGATCCCCACCGGCGTGAAGATATACGACTGGATGGCGACCATGTGGCGCGGCCGGGTGCGGATCACCACGCCGATCGTGTACCTCACCGGGTTCTTCCTGCTGTTCGTCATCGGCGGGCTGTCGGGCATCATCCTCGCCAATCCGTCGATCGACTACCAGGTGCACAATTCGACCTTCCTCGTCGCGCACTTCCATAATGTGATCATTCCCGGCGTGCTCTACGGGATGCTGGCGGGCATCCACTACTGGTTCCCCAAGGCCTTCGGCTTCCGGCTGAGCGAGACGTGGGGGCGGCGCACCGCATTCCTGTTCGTCGGCGGATTCATCTTCACCTTCATGCCGCTCTACGTGCTCGGCCTGATGGGGATGCCGCGCCGCTCGCCGACGTTCCAGAACCCCGATTTCCTGCCGTGGATGTACATTGCCGCGTTCGGCGGCGTGCTGATGCTGTGTGCGCTCGCCAGCCTGATCTGGACGTTCTGGACCAGCTACCGCCACCGCGCCGCCTTGGCAGTGCCGGGCGGCGATCCGTGGAACGGCTCGACCCTCGAATGGTCGACCCCCGCGCC
>NZ_DHXG01000046.1:0-7928 GCF_002413585.1 Paracoccus sp. UBA5162 | reverse complement strand
CCACCTTGCCCGTCGGTGCGACCCGTGCGCAAAGGGTCTCGACGGCGCGGGCCTGAACGGATTCGATCTCGGACAGGACGGTGGCGGTCGTTTGCATGTCTTTCATCGGGGCATCCTCTTGCGGCGTCGCGGCATAGCTAGAGCCTTCGCAGGCGCAGCGCAACTATAATGCGCAAACCCAGTCTTGAAAGAACGAAAATGTCTGATGAATTTGCCGCGACGTGCCATTTCCATTCCCGTGTCGCGGGTCTAGCGTCGCGGTCATGTTCGGGGTCGAACCATGGCAGATGCTGGCCGTCGTCGCAGTCACGGCCTTTGCGGGTTTCGTGAAGGGAACCATCGGTTTCGCCATGCCGGTGATCATGCTGTCGGCCTTCGGCTCGATCCTGCCGCCGACCACGGCGCTGGCCGCGCTGATCATTCCGACGCTGGTGACCAACATCCAGCAAACCTTGCGGCAGGGGCCGCGCGAGGCCTGGCGTTCGGTCCGCGATTTCCGCTGGCATATCACGATGCTGCTGGTCTTCATCGCCGTCTCGGCCGGCTTTGCCCGCGCCATTCCGCAAAGCATCATGTATGCGCTGCTGGGCGTGCCGATCGTGGGCTTTGCGATCTGGCAATTGTCGGGGCGTCCGCTGGTCGTGCCGTCGCATCACCGCCGAAGGGCCGAGATCGCGACCGGCATTATCGGCGGCCTTTATGGCGGGATCTCGGGGATCTGGGGACCGCCGCTGATCGTGCTGCTGATGTCGCTGGGTGTCAGCAAGCGCGAACAGGTCCGCGTCCAGGGCGTCGTCTTTTTGCTGGGCGGGATGGTGCTGACGGGCGCACATCTGGCCTCGGGGGTGCTGAACGCGCGGACGCTGCCGCTGTCGGTGCTGCTGGTGCTTCCCGCCTTTGCCGGAATGCTGGCCGGCTTCGCCTTGCAGGACCGGCTTGATGTGGTGCAGTTTCGGCGCTGGACGCTGGTGCTGCTGGTCGTGACCGGGCTGAACCTGGTCCGCCGCGCCTTCGAGACCGGGATATGAGATGATTGACGCCGCCGACCTGACCGCCCGCCTGATCCGCTGCCCTTCGGTCACGCCGGAAGAGGGCGGCGCCTTGGTCCTGCTGGGGGACATGCTGCACCAGGCGGGTTTCGAGACCCACCGCATCGATCGCGGGGGCACGCCGAACCTGTTCGCCCGCTGGGGCGCAAAAGGCCGGCCGGCTCTGGGGTTCAACGGCCACACCGATGTCGTGCCGCCCGGAGATCTTGGATCCTGGACCCATCCGCCCTTCAGCGGCCATGTCGAGGACGGCCTGATCTGGGGGCGCGGTGCGACCGACATGAAATCGGGCGTCGCGGCCTTTACCGCGGCCGCCATCGATTTCGTCACCGAAACACCCCCCGACGGCGCGGTGATCCTGACCATCACCGGCGACGAGGAGGGCCCGTCGACACACGGCACCAGTGCGATCATCGACTGGATGGAAGAAAACGGCGAACGAATGCAGGCCTGCATCGTCGGTGAGCCATCGAACCCCGATGCGATGGGCGAGATGATGAAGATCGGCCGGCGCGGATCGGCCACCTACCGAATCCGCGCCACGGGGTTGCAGGGCCATGCCGCCTATCCGCATCGGGCCAGGAATCCGCTTCACACGCTGACCCGCTATCTGAACGATCTGATCGCCGCACCGCTGGATTCGGGGTCCGACCATTTCGAGCCGAGCGGTCTTCAGATCGTGTCGGTGGATTGCGGCAACCCGGCCTCGAACGTGATCCCCGAACGTGCCTCGGCCGTGGTCAATATCCGCTTCAACGACCTGCATACCGCCGCCTCGCTGGCCGAGGAGCTGACCCGGCGCGCCGCGGTGCTGGGCGACGAAACCGGCGTCGTCCTGAACATCGATGCCGACGTTTCGGGCGAGGCATTCGTGACCGAACCCGGCCCCTTCGTCGATCTGGTCCGCGACGTGGTCGAACAGCAGACGGGACGCCGGCCGATCCTGTCCACCTCGGGTGGAACCTCGGACGCACGGTTCATCAAGGATCTTTGCCCGGTCGTGGAATTCGGACTGGTCGGCCATTTCATGCACCAGGTCGACGAGCGCGTGCCTCAGGCGCAGGTCCGTCAGTTGAAGATGATCTACCAACGCATTCTGGAAAGATTTTTCGCATGAAGATCGAGGAGACGCGCGATCTGGACCGCTGCCGCGCCCTGCGCCGAAAGGTCTTCATCGAGGAACAGGGTGTCGCGGAGGCCGAGGAATGGGACGGGCTGGACGGGCAGGCGCTGCATCTTCTGGTCTGGCAGGACGGCACCGCCATCGGCACCGCGCGGATCCTGATCAAGGACGGCACCGGCAAGATCGGCCGCGTCTGTGTCCTGCCCGAGGCGCGCGGCGCGGGCCATGGCGCCGCGCTGATCCGGGCGGCGGTCACGATGCTGCAAGCCCGCCCCGGCATCACGCGAGCCATGCTGGGGGCACAGACCCATGCCATCGGCTTTTACCAGAAGCTTGGGTTTTCGGTTTGCGGTCCCATCTATGACGATGCCGGCATCCCGCACCGGGACATGAGCCGCGATCTGTGATTGCGTTTCTTCCGCCATCCTGACAGGGCGATCTTCATGACCCAGCTACCCGACAAGCAGCAGATCCTGGATTGGGTTTCGGACCATCCCGACGCCAATTCCAAACGCGACATCGCGAAAGCCTTCGGCATCAAGGGCGCGCAGCGGATCGAGCTGAAACGCCTGCTGAAGGAACTGGAGGCCGAAGGCCAGCTGGAACGCCGCCGCCGTCACTATCTGGACGCCGAAAAGCTGCCTGCCGTGACCGTTCTGGAATTGCTGGCCCCGGACGGCTCGGGTGATCTGTTCGCGCGTCCGCTGGAATGGCGCGGCGAGGGGCCCGTGCCCAGGATCCTGTATACGCCGCGCCAGACCGACCCGGCACTGGGGCGGGGCGAGCGGTTCCTGGCCCGGCTGGTCGAGGTCCACGGCGAGGATCATCAATATCAGGCCCGTCTGATGCGCCGCATCACCGCCGCACCCAACCGTATCACCGGCATCTTCCGCAAGGACACCGAGGGCGGCCGCATTCTGCCCATCGACAAGGGCCAGGACAAGGAATGGCGGATCCGCGCCGACGCCACCCAGGGCGCGCAGAACGGCGAACTGGTGCAGGCCGAACAGGTCGGGCCCAGGGCGCGGATGGGCCTGCCCCAGGCGCGGATCATCGAACGGCTGGGCGATCCGTCGGCCCCGCGGTCGGTCAGCCTCATCGCCATCCATCAGCACGGGATTCCCGACGAATTTCCCGAAAAGGTGGTCGAGGAAGCCGAATCGCAAAAGCCCGCCACGATGAAGGGGCGCGAGGATCTGCGCGACCTGCCGCTTGTGACCATCGACCCGTCGGATGCGCGCGATCACGACGACGCGGTGGCGGCCATGATCGAGGATGACGGCGGCGCGACGATCTGGGTCGCCATCGCCGATGTGGCCCATTACGTCCGGCCCGGCTCGGCGCTGGATCGCGAGGCATGGACGCGCGGCAACTCGACCTATTTTCCCGACCGCGTGGTCCCGATGCTGCCCGAGGCGCTGTCGGCGGATCTGTGTTCGCTGCACGAAGGCGTGGACCGCCCGGTGATTGCGGTCAGGATGCGGCTGGATGCCCAGGGCAACAAGATCAGCCACAATTTTCATCGCGGGATGATGAACAGCCGCGCCAGCCTGGCCTATGAACAGGCGCAGGCGGGCGCGGACGGGGATCCCGATCAACAGACCAGACCGCTGATGGACAGCGTGATCAAACCGCTTTGGCATGCCTACGGCCTGTTGCGCGATGCGCGCGCGCGCCGCCAGCCGCTGGATCTGGACCTGCCCGAACGGCGGATCGAGCTGACCCCGGATGGTCGCGTTAGATCGGTGAATTTCCGCGACCGCTTCGATGCGCATCGCCTGATCGAGGAATTCATGGTCCTGGCCAATGTCGCCGCGGCCGAGGAACTGACCCGGCGTCGACGGCCGCTGCTGTTCCGCGTGCACGAGGAACCCAGCCTCGACAA
Organism: Paracoccus sp. UBA5162; assembly: GCF_002413585.1. NCBI lineage: Bacteria > Pseudomonadati > Pseudomonadota > Alphaproteobacteria > Rhodobacterales > Paracoccaceae > Paracoccus > Paracoccus sp. UBA5162. The sequence goes on along the minus strand of NZ_DHXG01000046.1, from coordinate 3,871 downwards.
GATCGACGCGCTGCGCGAGGTGGCGCAGGCATCCGGCTTCAACCTGGCCAAGGGGCAGGTGCTGCATACCAGCCACCTGAACCGGCTTCTGGCCCAGTCCGAGGGCACCGATTTCGATGAACTGATCAACATCTCGACCTTGCGGTCGATGACGCAGGCCTATTACCACCCGGAAAATTTCGGCCATTTCGGGCTGGCGCTGAAAAGCTATGCGCATTTCACCTCGCCCATCCGCCGCTATTCCGACCTGATCGTGCATCGCGCGCTGATTTCGGCGCATGGCTGGGGCGGCGGGCGCGGGGGCAGGGCGGACGGGCTGTCGGATGGCGACATGGACCGCCTGTCAGAGACCGCGACCCATATCAGCGAGACCGAGCGCCGGTCGATGGCGGCCGAACGCGACACCACCGACCGCTATCTGGCCGCCTACCTGTCCGAGCGTGTGGGCACCGAGATGACGGGTCGGATCAGCGGCATCCAGCGATTTGGCGCCTTCGTGAAACTGGACGAGACCGGAGCCGACGGCCTGCTGCCGATCCGCGACCTGGGCCGCGAATATTTCCATTTCGATCCCGATGCACAGAGACTTCTCGGCGCCGATACCGGATTGGAAATCGCCCTGGGCCAGCGTGTCACGGTGCGCCTGACCGAGGCGGTGCCGGTCACCGGCGGGCTGACGCTGGAATTGCTGGAACTGGACGGCAAGGCACTGCCCGCAGGTCCGCGAAAGGGCAAGAACAAGGGCGGCGGCGCCCGGCGCATGTCCACTCAGGCACGTCTGTCCGAGGTCAGGCGCGCGTCCAGCCGACGCAGGAAACGATAGCGCAATGGCCGCGGCCCGGCGCGTTTTTTGCGACGAACCTGCCGAGTTGGACCGGGGGCGAAGGGGCCAAGGGCCCCGAGGCTATAGCAGATACAGAAGGCCCCCGATCACCAGGCCGGTGATCAGCAATTGCACCACGCAGAAGCCCATGATGTCGCGCGGTTTCAGCCCGGCAATGCCCAGCATCGGCAGCGCCCAGAACGGTTGCAGCAGGTTCGTCCAGGCATCGCCCCAGGCCACGCCCATCACCACGCGCGGAATATCGGCGCCAAGCGCCTCGGCCGCGGGCAGCATGACGGGCGCCTGAACCGCCCATTGCCCGCCCCCCGAGGGAACGAAGATGTTGACGATTCCCGCGCTGATGAAGGCCCAGAAGGGCAGCGACTCGGCGGTCGAGATCGAGACGAACCATTCCGACATGCTGGCGGCCAGGCCGCTGCCGGTCATGATCGCCATGATCCCGGCATAGAAGGGAAACTGGATGACGATCCCGGCGCCGCCGCGCACACCCTGGTCCAGTGCCGCCAGCAGGTTTCGCGGCGTGCCATGGCAGAGAATGCCCAGGAACAGGAACAGGAAATTCACCGTGTTCAGGTTGATGCCGCCGCCGCCGAGGAAATAGATCGCCAGCCAGACCAATCCGGGCAACCCGATCAGCCACATCAGGATCGGGCTGGTTTCCAGCCGCTCGGCGGGTGTGGCCCTGCGTTCCGCGGAGGCCGGTCCGGCATCCTCGCCAAGTTGCGCCGGATCGACAAGGACCTGTTCCTCTTCGGTCGGCAGCATCGCACGATTGACCAGCGGAACGGTGATCAGGATCGCGACCGCGATGGTCAGATTCCAGGCCGAGAAGATCGTCTGCGAGGTCGGAATCACGCCGATCTGGTTTTCGGTGAAATGGCCCGGCGTCGCGATGGTCAGCGGGATCGAGCCGGACAAGCCGCCGTGCCAGATGACGAAGCCGGAATAGGCCGCCGCCACCAGCAGACGATAATCGACGCGGACCTGCCGTGCGAGTTCCTTGGCGAAGATGGCGCCGACAACCAATCCGAAGCCCCAGTTCAGCCAGCTCGCGGCCAGCGACACCACACTGACCAGCACGATCGCCGAGCCGCGCGAGCCGGCGAAGCCGGCGATCCATTGCAGGACGCGGCGAACCGGAGGCGAACTTGCAAGGATGAAGCCGGTGACCAGCACCAGCAGCATCTGCATCGAGAATTGCAAAAGCTCCCAGAAACCGTCGCCCCAGATCCGGATCAGCGTCACCGGATTGGTGCCCTGTGTCGCGACCGCCGCGATCGCCGCGATCAGCGTCAGGACGATGACGAAGATGAAGGCATCGGGCAGCCAGCGCTCCATCATCCGGGTTGCGGGGCGGGACAGGGCTCTCAACATGCTGGCTCCTTGCTTTGTATCGAGGTCCGAGGCTGCGTCAGCCGGGGCGCAGGCGCAACCCATGGGTGATGTTCGGTCAGGCCGCCGGGCCGGTCGCGGCCCCCGAGGCCAGCCGCCATCATCAGAGGCCGGCCTTGACGGGACCTTCGAGGATGGCCGGATCAGCTTTCGCGGAAGGCGCGGTTGAAATAGTCCGCCAGCGGCTTCAGCAGATAGGCCATGGGGCTGCGTTCGCCCGTCTGGATGAATACCTCGACCGGCATCCCCGGGATCAGCGCCATGTCGCCCAGCTTCTCGAGTTCTTCGGGCGGAATCGTGACCTCGGCGCGGTAGTAAGGGGTCCGGGTGCCCTCATCGACCAGTGCGTCGGCCGAAATCCGGCCCAGCCGTCCGTCAATTTCGGGCGTCGTGCGCGACGAGAAGGACGAGAAGCGCAGCACGACCGGCTGGCCGATCATCACCTCGTCCACGTTGATCGTGGCGATGCGTGCGCCGATGACCAGCGGGCGGTCCTGCGGTATGATATACATCAGGGGCTCGGCCGGCCGGATGACCGAGCGGGGCGTCGTCACCTTCAGATCGTAGATCAGGCCGGCGACAGGGGCGCGGATGTCCAGCCGGCTGATCTGCTCGGTCAGGCTGCGGCGGCGTTCGGCCAGTTCCAGTTCGCGATAGCCAAGGTCGCGCAACTGGGTTTCGGCATCCTCGCGGCGTTGGGCCGTCATCCGCAGCCTTTCGACGTCGATCTCGGTCTGCTTGGTTTCCGAGGCCGCGCGGCTGGCCTTCAACTCTCCGATCTGGCCATCGATCCGGGCCGCCTCGCGCTGAAGACCCAGCACGCGCGATGCCTGCGCCAGTCCGCGATCCAGCAGGCTTTGCTGGTCCTTCAGTTCCTGTCCGATCAGGTCGCGCTGCTGGCCCATCGCGGCAATCTGCGCGTCGATCCCTTCGACCTGCTGGGCCACCTGCTGCGATTGCTTGGCAAGCTGGTCCAGCGATTGCGCCTGCGTATCGCGGCGGGCCTCGAACAGGCTGCGCTGGCCCGCGATCAGGTCGTCAAGGCTTGCGTCCCTGGCGGCCGCCTCGGTCAGCGGACGCGGAAAGGTGATCTCTTGCGCCGCCGCGCGTTCGGCCTCGAGCCGGCCGCGTCGGGCGAGGATTTCGAAATACTGACCCTCGACGATGGTCAGTTCGGTTTTCACAAGCGAGCCGTCCAGCCGGATCAGCAGATCGCCGGCGGCGACGGATTGCCCGTCCGTGACGGCGATTTCCTCGACCACGCCACCATCGGGATGCTGGACCACCTGTCTTTGCTGTTCGACCTCGACCTGGCCCGGCGCGACGACCGCGCCCGCGATGCGGCTTTCCATCGCCCAGAGACCGAATCCGCCGAACAGGATCAGGATCGCCAGAAGGCCGACCATCAGCGGCCCGCGCACCGGCCAGCGGCCTGGATCGGGCGCCGCGATCGGGCGCGGTGGTGGTGGCGGCGAGGGCGGCGGCGGCGGCGCGGGCGTCTGGGCTTCGCGGGTTCGGACCAGTTCGCGAGATTCGCGGGGCTGATCGTCGCGCACCCGCGCCGGTTCGGGGGCCGGTGGCTTCGCCTGCTGCGGCGCGGCGCCCTGCGCCTGGGCGCCGACGCCGATTCCGATC
>NZ_DHXG01000075.1:28801-49153 GCF_002413585.1 Paracoccus sp. UBA5162 | reverse complement strand
CGGCCGATGGCGACGCGCTGACGCTGGCCGCCCGACAAGGCCGCAGGCTTGCGATCCAGCAGCGGTTCCAGCTTCAAGATCTGCGCCGCCTCCTGCACCTTGGCGGCGATCTCGGTCCGCGGATGGCCGTTCATCTTCAGCCCGAAACCCATGTTTTCGGCCACTGTCATGTGCGGATAGAGGGCATAGGTCTGAAACACCATTGCGATGCCGCGATCGGCCGGCTCGGCGCCGGTCACGTCGCGTCCGCCGATGCGGATCGCACCACCCGTCGTCTCTTCCAGCCCGGCGATCATCCGCAGCAGCGTGGACTTGCCACAGCCCGAAGGGCCGACGAAGACGCAGAACTCGCCCGGCTCGACCTGCAGATCGACGCCGTGGATGACCTCGGCATCGCCGAATTTCTTGACGATCTTTTCCAGTCCGACTCCGCTCACGGGGTCCGTCCTCCCTTGTTCCGCGAACCCGCCTTCAGCCGGGCCGCTTCTGTTCCGGAAAGCGCCAGTCGCTGGCGGCTTTCGCAATCTTGTCCGCCGTGTCCAGGATCAGCGGGACGTGGCGTTCCAGCCGGTCATGTTCGGCGCGCTGGCCCGAGGTGATCGACAGCGCGCCCAGCACCCGGCCCTGCGGCGACAGGATCGGCGCGGCGATACAGCGGATGCCGGGTTCGTGTTCCTCGTTGTCCCAGGCGATGCCGCATGCGCGGATGTCGCGCAGCTCGGCGCAGAGGCTTTCGGCATTCCTGTGCGTCTTGTCGGTGAAGCGGTGAAAGCTTTGCCGGGCCAGCGCGTCCCGCAGGGCGGGTTCGGGCAGAAAGGCCAGCATCGCCTTGCCGACGCCGGTGCAATAGGCCGGCCCGACCTTGCCCGATTGCGAGAACATCTCGACCGGGCGGGCGGCGTTGCGTTTGTCCACATACAGCACCATGCCCTGATCCAGCTGCGCCAGATGCAGCGTCTCGCCGGTAAGATGCGAAAGCTGGTCCAGATGGCACGCCGCGATCGGCGCCAGCGCGCTTTGCGACCAGGCCGCATGAGCCAGCCGCACCAGGCGCAGGCCCGGCGCATAGGTCTGGCGATCGGCATCGAAGGCCAGCATCCCCTGCTTCGTCAGGGTCCGGAGAAAGCGGTACAGCGTGGCCTTGGGCAGGCCGGATACGGGCAGCAATTCGGCAAAGCGCACCGGCCGGCCGAATTCGGCCACGCGATCCAGCACCGCCAGCGTGCGCCCGACCGTGCCGTCCGTGCTGTCGGGCGCCGCAATCGCCTTGTTCATGACTCCTCCTCAGGGCTGTTGACAGGATGAGAGATTCGCGGCAGCATTTCAATATGTAAAATCAAGTTCCAGCATGTGAAACAAGATGCTGGCTGTTTTACCGGCGAAAATGGGGAGGAGACCCGAATGACCATGCCAAGAACCACCGCGCTGACGGCGCTGATGGCCGCGCTTGCCTTGCCCGCCATGGCCCAGCAACGCGATCTGACCCTGTTCACCGATGCCTCCGATCCGGCACCCAAGGCCGCCTTCGAGCAACTGGTAAAGGGGTTCGAGGAGGAAAACCCCGATGTGAAGGTCACGGTCAACACCTTCGATCACGAAGGCTACAAGACCGCGATCCGCAACTTCCTGACCGCCGACAGCCCGGATCTGGCCAACTGGTATGCAGGCAACCGCATGGCGCCCTTCGTCAATGCCGGACAGTTCACCGATGTCTCGGATGTCTGGGAGGAGAACGGGCTGAAGGAATCGCTGGCGCCGGCGCTGTCGTCGATGACCATCGACGACAAGCAATGGGGCGTGCCCTACACCTATTACCAGTGGGGCATCTACTACAACAAGGATGTCTACAAGCAGGCCGGCGTCGAGGTGCCCAAGACCTGGGACGACTTCATCGCGAATTGCGAGAAGTTCAAGGAAATCGGCATCGATTGCCTGACCACCGGGACCAAGGCGCTGTGGCCCGCCGCCGGAATCTTCGACTATCTCAACCTGCGCACGAACGGCTACGATTTCCACATGCAGCTGACCAACGGCGAGATTCCCTGGACCGACGACCGCGTGCGCAAGGTCTTTGCCGAATGGGCCAGGGTTTTGCCCTATACCACGCCCAACGTCGCCGCGATCGATTGGCAGGACGCGGTGTCCAACATCGTGCAGGGCAAGGCCGCGAACTACGTCATGGGCAATTTCGCCGTCGCCACCTTCCGCGATGGCGGGATGACGGACGAGACGCTGGGCTTCATGGACTTTCCCGAGATCACGCCGGGCATCCCGCGTGCCGAAGAGGCGCCGACGGACACGATCCACATCCCGGCAGGCGCCAAGAACGTCGAGGATGCCAAGAAATTCCTGGCCTATGTGGCGCGCGCCGATGTGCAGACCGCGATGAACGAAACGCTGGGCCAGTTGCCGATCAACGTCAATTCGACCGTGGGGGACGATCCGTTCCTGAAACAGGGCTTCGAGGTGCTGTCCACCGCCGAGGGCGGCATCGCCCAGTTCTTCGACCGCGACGCGCCAGCGCAGATGGCCAAGGCCGGGATGGAGGGATTCCAGGAATTCATGGCCTATCCCGACCGTCTGGACGCGATCCTGGAACGGCTCGAATCGGTCCGCCAGCGCGTCTACAAGAACTGATCCTGCGCGTGGCGGGCGGTTCCCGGAACCGGGTGCCGCCCGCCTTTCCCCCCTTCCTGATCCGAGGAGTGCGACGATGACCGTCTCGCCCGCCGCCGCGCTGCCGCCAAATGGCCCGCCCGCGCCGCGCCGCCGCAGGCTGGGGCGCAAGCTGGCGCCCTGGCTGTTCCTGGCCCCCGGCGCGATCATGTTCCTGGTCTATGTCATCATCCCGATCGGCCAGTCGATCCGGATCTCGTTCTTCGACTGGGACGGGCTCAGCCCGAAGGTCTGGACGGGGCTTTCCAACTATGCCGAGCTGTGGGGCGATCCGGCCTTCTACACCAGCCTCAAGAACAACGTGATCTGGCTGGTCCTGTACATGCTGGCGATCCCGGCCGGCCTGGCCATTGCGCTGTTTCTGAACCAGACCGTGCGCGGCATCCGCATCTACAAATCGCTGTTCTTCTTTCCCTTCGTGATTTCGCAGGTCGTGGTCGGCCTGATCTTCTCGTGGTTCTACGCGCCCGGTTTCGGGCTGTTCTTCGAGATGACGAAATGGTTCGGCGGCGAGGGCGTGGCGGTGCTTGCCAACCCCGATACCGTGACCTACGGCATCATCGCCGCAGGTCTTTGGCCGCAGATCGCCTATTGCATGATCCTGTATCTGACCGGCCTGAACGCGGTCGCCCCCGACCAGATCGAGGCCGCCCGGCTGGACGGCGCCAAGGGGCTGAAGATGCTGTGGTACGTGGTGCTGCCGCAGCTTCGGCCAGCGACCTTCATCGCCGTCGTGGTGACCGTCATCGGCGCCCTGCGCAGCTTCGATCTGGTGTCGATCATGACTGATGGCGGACCGTTCGGATCGTCGCGGGTGCTGTCCTTCTACATGTATGAACAGGCGCTGTCGGAATACGGCTATCGCATGGGATACGGCGCGGCCATCGCGGTGGTCCTGTTCGCGATCATGATGATCTTCATCTCGGGCTTCATCTGGAAGATGTGGCGCGACGAAAAGGGGCTTTGAGATGTTTCCCAGACCCGTCCAGTCCATGAGCCCGGCCGCGCGGACCACCTACCAGATCGCATTGCCGGTGATGCTGATCCTGTGGCTTCTGCCGCTGCTGGGCGTGGCCCTGACCTCGGTCCGTCCCTCAAGCGATCTGGCGCAGGGCAATTATTTCGGGGTGCCGTCCTACCTGGCGTTTTCGAACTATCTCGACGTGTTCCGCAATTCGCCCTTCGCCAGCTACATGCTGAATTCTTTCCGGGTGACGATCCCGACGGTGATCGGGGCGGTGGCGCTGTCCTGCCTGACCGGCTATGCGCTGGCGGTCTACAGGTTCAGGGGCAACCTGATCGTCTTCTTCCTCTTCGTGGCGGGCAATTTCGTGCCCTTCCAGATCCTGATGGTTCCGGTGCGCGACCTGACGGTGACGATGGGATTATACAATACCATTACCGGGCTGGCGCTGTTCCACATTGCCTTCCAGACCGGGTTCTGCACGCTGTTCATGCGCAATTTCATCAAGGCGCTGCCGCGCGAACTGATCGAGGCCGCCCGCGTCGAGGGCGTCAGCGAATGGCAGATCTTCTGGCATGTCGTGCTGCCGCTGGTGCGGCCCGCCATCGCGGCCCTGTCGGTGCTGGTCTTCACCTTCATCTGGAACGATTATTTCTGGGCAACGGTGCTGACGACCGGGGCCGGCACGCAGCCGATCACCGCCGGACTGCAATCGCTGAACGGGCAATGGGTGGCGGCCTGGCAACTGGTTTCGGCCGGATCGATCCTGGCCGCATTGCCGCCGGTGGCGATGTTCTTTCTGATGCAGAAACACTTCATCGCGGGGCTGACGCTGGGGGCGGTGAAGTAATGATCCGAACCTGGTCGCTGGACGATGCGCGGCAAAGCCTGGTCCTGGCCAGCCGCGACGCCCGCCTGCCCGAGATCGTCTATTGGGGCGCGCCCCTGCCGCCGGACGAGGATCTGGCGGCGCTGGCCCGCTCGGGGTTGGCCGATGTCACCGGCGGGATGCTGGATCGGCTGCCCGAATTGTCGATCTGCCCGGAAGCCTCGCAAAGCTTCCCGGGCGAGCCGGGGCTGATCGCGCGCGATCTACAGGGCCGCCCGCTGCGCCCCGCCTTCCGCCTTCAGGGCGACGAGACGGCCGAAGGGCGGCTGGCGCTGTCCTATCGTTGCGCGGCCACCGGCATCGGCTATCGCGCCAGCTTTGCGCTGGACGCGGATACAGGTCTGGTCGCGGCGCAGGCCGAAATCGACAGCGATCGGCCGATCATCCTGCACTGGCTGGCCGCGCCGGTCTTTCCGGGCCCGCAACTGGCCGACGAGATGCTGGAAATTTCCGGCCGCTGGTGCGGCGAATTCCAGATCGCGACGTCAGCCTGGCGCCCCGGCCAGCGCGTGCGCGACAATCATACCGGCCGCACCGGGCACGAACATTTCCCCGGCCTGATCCTGCCCGACCGCGGCGCCGCCAAGACCACGGGCGAGACCCGCGCCTTCCATTACGCCTGGTCGGGCGGGCACCGGATGCTGGCCGAGGAATTGCCAGACGGCCGCCGCCAGATCCAGTTCGGCCACGCTTCGGGCGCCGAGCCGGGGCCGGGACGGCATTTTCGCACCGCGACGCTTTACGCGGCCTTTTCGGATCAGGGCTCGAACGGCTGCGCGGTGGCGTTCCAGCGGTATCTGCGCGCCCGCGCGCCGCAGGCCCGCCCGCGCCCGGTCCACTATAATTGCTGGGAGGCAGTCTATTTCGATCACGATCTGGCCGCGCTGAAAGACATCGCCAGCCGCGCCGCCGCGCTTGGCGCGGAACGATTCGTGCTGGATGACGGCTGGTTCGGCCGGCGCGACGACGACACGACCAGCCTCGGAGACTGGCAGGTCGATCCGCGCAAGTATCCCGACGGGCTGGGTCCGCTGATCGCGCATGTGCGCGGGCTGGGCATGGATTTCGGCCTCTGGTTCGAACCCGAGATGGCCAACCGCGACAGCGAACTGGCGCGCGCCCATCCCGACTGGATCCTCGGGGCCGGGGATCAGATCGAGGGCCGCGGCCAATGCGTGCTGGACCTGTCGCGGCCCGTGGTCCGCGACCATCTTTTCGCAGCCGTCGACGCCGTTCTTTCGGCTCACGCGATCGGCTATGTGAAATGGGATCATAACCGGGTGCTGCCGCATACGGACGCGGCGCAGGCGCGCGGACTTTATGACGTGCTGGACCGGCTGCGTGCGGCCCATCCGGGCGTCGAATTCGAAAGCTGCGCCTCGGGCGGGGGGCGGATCGATTTCGGCATTCTCGAACGCGCCGCACGGGTCTGGCTGTCGGACAGCAATGACGCGCTGGAACGGCTGCGCATCCAGCACGACGCAGCGCTGTTCCTGCCCGCCTGCGTCACCGGCAGCCATGTCGGCCCCCGCATCTGCCACACGTCGGGGCGCGAGATCGACATCCACACCCGCGCCTGGACCGCGGCCCAGCGGCACATGGGATTCGAGATGGACCCGCGCGAACTGACCGATGACGAGGCGCGGGTGCTGCGCGACGTGACCGCGTGGTGGAAGGCGGGTCGCGACTGGCGGATGGAGGCCGATATCCTGCGGCTGGACAGCGCCGATCCGGCCGTTCTGGCCGAAATGCAACTGGCCCGCGACGGCCGCCGCTTCGTGGCCTTCGCCGCGCAGATGGCCAGTTCGGCGCCGATCCTGCCCCGGCCGCTGCGGCTGGCCGGGCTGCAGCCGGATGCCCGCTATCGGCTGCGCTTGCTTGATACCGGGCAGGGCACGCGGCTTTCGCGCGGGCTGCCGGCGCTGAAGGCCGGGCCGGTCACGGCCAGCGGTCAGGCGCTGATGCGGCGCGGCGTCACCCTGCCATGGACCTTTCCACAGCGGATCCGGGTGATCGAAGGAGAAAGGGCATGAGCCACGCCAACCCCGACTGGATCGCCGCCGATTGGGGCACGACGCATCTGCGGCTGTGGGCCATGAATGGCGACCGGGTGCTGGATCGCCGTGTCTCGGATCAGGGGATGGGCCGTCTGGCGCCCTCGGAATTCGGCCCGGTGCTGGAATCGGCGCTGCGGGGATGGGGGGTGGCCCCGGTCGTCGCCTGCGGCATGGTCGGCGCGCGCCAGGGCTGGTTCGAGGCGCCCTATACGCCGGTGCCCTGTCCGGCGCGGCCGCGGCTGGTCAGGGTGCCGGGGCACGCCGCGCGGCCGGTCTTCATCGCCTGCGGCCTGCGTCAGGACAGCCCGCCCGACGTGATGCGCGGCGAGGAAACCCAGATTGCCGGCCTGAGCCTGCGCGATCCGGATTTCGACGGAGCGGTCTGCCTGCCGGGGACCCATACCAAATGGGTCACGATTGCGGGCGGGCGCGTTGCCTGTTTCCGCAGCTGCATGACCGGCGAGATCTTCGATCTGCTCGCCCATCGTTCGATCCTGCGGCACATGCTGGGCGCGGGAGGTGACGACATGGCCGCCTTCGACGCGGCCTGTCAGGCGGCGCTGACCGATCCGGCCGCGGCCTATGGCGCGCTGTTCGGTCTGCGGGCCGGGGCATTGCTGAACGATCTCGCCCCCGCGACCGCTGCCTCGCGTCTGTCCGGGCTGCTGATCGGCTGGGAACTGGCCGCGACGCGCGATCTGTGGGCGGGCCGAACGGTGGCGCTGATCGGCAGCCGCGTGCTCAGCCCCCTTTATGCCCGGGCGCTGGCGACCCGCGGGATCGCCGCCACCGTCCATGACGCCGAATATCTGACCCTCGCCGGGCTTTTTGCCGCGCGCCACAGCCTGGAAATTTCCCATGACACCGGAGCCCAGCCATGAGCCGCCCCCTGATCGCCATCCTGCGCGGAATCACCCCGACCGAGGCGCTGCCCGTGGCCGGGGCACTGATCGAGGCGGGCGTGACCCGGATCGAGGTGCCGCTGAACTCGCCCGAACCGCTGGACAGCATCGCCCGCATGGTCACGGCCTACGGGTCGGATGCGCTGATCGGCGCGGGCACGGTGCTGACCCCCGGTCAGGTGCGCGAGGTGGCCGCGACCGGCGCGCGGCTGATCGTCTCGCCCAATTGCGATCCGGCGGTGATCGCGGCCAGCAAGGCCGCCGGGATGGACAGCTTTCCCGGCGTGATGACCCCGACCGAGGCTTTTGCCGCGCTGGCCGCAGGGGCGGACGGTCTGAAGCTGTTTCCCGGCGAATTGATCGGCCCGGCGGGACTGCGCGCAATGCGCGCCGTGCTGCCGCCGGAGGTGCCGCTGTTCGCGGTGGGCGGCGTCTCGGCCGACAACATGGCCGATTGGCACCGCGCCGGTGCCGCCGGATACGGGATCGGATCGGCGCTCTACAAGCCCGGCGACAGCGCCGCGACCGTCGCCGCGAGGGCGCGCGAGCTGATAGCCCGCTTTGACGGGGCGTGCGCGGCATGACGGCGGGGATCCTTGATGGCCGCGCCTGTTTTCTGGGCGAAGGACCTTTGTGGCACCCGCTGCGCGGTCAGCTGTTCTGGTTCGACATCCTCGACGGACGGCTGCTCAGCCGCGACGCGCAGGGCGCGCGGGAATGGCCGATCGGCCAGATGGCCGCCGCCGCCGCCTGGGTCGATGCCGACACGCTGGCGATTTCAACCGAGACCGGGCTGCGGCTTTTCGACATCGCCAGCGGCGCGCACGAGCCGCTGGCCGGAATCGAGGCCGACAACGCTGCGACGCGCTGCAATGACGGACGGGCCGATCCGATGGGCGGGTTCTGGGTCTCGACCATGGGCAAGCGGGCCGAACCGGGGGCGGGGGCGATCTATCGCTATTACCGGGGGGCGGTCGCGCCGCTGTTCACCGCGATCACCATCCCCAATGCGATCTGTTTCGCCCCGGATGGACGCCGCGCCTATTTCGCCGATACCCCGACCGGCCGGATCATGACGGTCGCGCTGGATGCGCAGGGCTGGCCCGATGGCGCGCCCGAAGTCTTCGCCGATCTTGCCGCGGAAGGACTGAACCCCGACGGCGCCCAGACCGATGCCCAGGGCGGGGTCTGGAACGCGCAGTGGGGCGCCGGGCGCGTGGCCCGCTATCGCCCCGATGGCAGCTTCGATCGGGCCATCGCGGTGGGCGGGCGGCACGCATCCTGTCCCGCGTTCGGCGGGCCGGATTTCGCGACCCTGTTCGTCACCACCGCGCGGCAGGGAATCGAGGCACCGGATGCGGGGCAGGGCTGTGTCTATCAGGCGCCCGCCGGAATCGCAGGCCGCGCCGAGCCCGCACTGCTGCTGGGCCGCTGAACGCCGCGCGGGGCGTCGTCCGATCGGGCGGTGGCAATCGCAGCCGGTCCCGGTCCGGCGCGCCGCCTGCAACAGGAACCGGTCCGGCAGGTGCTGCGCAGGATCGGTTGCCACGGCATCCAGGCAGGCACCGGCACGACATCCGGCGACGGCATCGGCTGGTCCGTCCTGTCCGCCCGCGCGATCAGGGCCGGTCGGTCACGGCCCGGCCTCGAACCAGTCCAGCATCGCCGTCGCCCAGCCCTTCGGCAACACATGGCCGCCCGGATGCAGCGCGAGGACCAGCGATGCGCCGGGCGCGCAATCGCTCCACCGCCGGATCTGGAACGACGGATCGCCCGCGAAACCGTCGGGCTGGCTGCGCGGGCAGCGGTTCGCCGCGCGCCAGATCGCCATGGCGGCGAAGACATCGCCCTGCACCGCCGTGCCGCCACCGACCGCGCGACCCTCCAGCGGGACGGTGCCGTCGCGCCAGCCATGGGTGTGGAACAGCCGCACCGGACCGGCGCAGGCGCGCGGCATCGGTCGCCAGAAACTGCCGCCGACCGGGGCATAGGCGGCGAAACTGCCGGGCGTGTCGCAGGCCACGTAACTGACCATCGAGCCGCCGACCGAAAATCCCGCGAGAACCATCCGCGCCCGGTTCAGGCCCTGGCGGCGGGCGGCATCGTTGGCCACGGCGCGCAGGAACGCGCCCTCGTCACGGCCAGCCGCGCGCCCCTGGCGCGGAAACAGCCATTGCCGCCCGTCGCGCCCCTCGCGCGGGCTGCCATCCGGGGCGATTACCGCATAGCCGCGCCCGGTCAGCTCGCGAACCACCCCGGACATGGCCAGGATCCCGGATCCGTCACTGCCCCAGCCATGCAGCATCACCACCGCCGGCCAGCCACCGGGCGGCGCCTCGCCCCCGGGCAGGACCAGATGATAGCTGCCTGAAACCGCGCCCGCCTGAACCTGGCAGGCCGCCTTCCGGTCGGCGCATCCGGCCCGCGCCAGACCCGGCAGCGCCAGCGCCAGCATCACCAGCGAAATCAGCAGCCCGATCTGCCGCCGGATCATGGCCGCGCCGCCGCGATAGCGGCGCCGGCGCCATGCCCGCCGGCCTGAACCCTGGCCGGCGCGGTCTTCCCCGCCGGCTGCCGCCAGGGCTGCCGCTTCAGATAGCCGACGAAATAGGCGATGGCGGTGATGATCGCGGCCCCCAGCAGGTTGACCAGCGCCACGCTGGCCAGGTTCCGGCCCAGCAGATCCAGCATCACCCCCAGCAGCCGCGCCAGCACCATCGACGACATGAACACCGCCAGCGATTGCTGCCCGACCTTGCGCACGACGCCGACGATCCCGTTTCGGAACCGCCCGCCAGACAGCCTTGCGCCGCCCGGCCCGGCCGCGATCCAGGCCAGATAGGCCAGCGCCAGGAAATGGACATAGCGCAGCAGCCCGAAATGGGTCTTGTCGATCAGGATTTTCCACTCGTCGCGCCACTCGCGCACGAAATCCGAGACGCCGATGATCCGGAACCAGGCAAAGGGAACCGTCGCCACGATCACAACGATGGCCAGCGCGATCAGCCAGCCCCTGACAGGCGGCGCGGGCAGCCAGCCCGACATGAAGGCAAAGCCGGTAAAGAACACGAGCTGCCAGGCGAAGGGGTCAAAGAACCATTGCCGGTCGCTGGGGGGCTGGAACCACAATTCCGCCGGCAGTCCGACCCCCTTGAGCGAACCCGCCATCCACAGCGCCACCGAGGCCGCCATTGCCAGCGCGACGTGAATCCGCGCCAGCCCGATGATCACGGGGATCAGCGCCAGGATGACCAGATACATCGGCAGGATGTCGAAGTAATTGGGCACATAGGTCAGCGTCAGCAACCCGACCAGATTCGGCCCCGGATCGTTCAGGAACGGATAAAGGTTCAGCGCGCCGACGTAATCCCTTTCGAACCAGCCGGTCATGTTCAGCGCCACCATGCAGAACAGCGTGACCACGAAAACCCCGATATGGGCCCAATAGACCTGCCAGACCCGGTGTGCGACACGCAATGCGCCCAGTGCCATCCCGGCCCGGGCGAAAACCGCGCCGAAGGCCATGGCCGAGGCCATGCCCGACGAGAAGACAAAGATCTCGGTCGCGTCCGAAAAACCGAAACGGGCGGGAATCCACAGGGTCCAGGGATTGCCGGGGATATGGGCGATCAGGATGATATACATCCCGAGGCCGCGAAAGAAATCCAGCCGTGGATCGCGCGCCCTGGCCGGCGTGCCGGACAGGGCCAGCGCCTGCGAACGGTCGGCATCGGCGGAACCCGCGGACGGGGTGGCGGGCCGGGCGGCGGGCTG
The DNA here is from genome assembly GCF_002413585.1 of Paracoccus sp. UBA5162. NCBI lineage: Bacteria > Pseudomonadati > Pseudomonadota > Alphaproteobacteria > Rhodobacterales > Paracoccaceae > Paracoccus > Paracoccus sp. UBA5162. The sequence continues at coordinate 37,891 of NZ_DHXG01000075.1, read as the reverse complement.
GATGGCAGCGGCAGGCGGCGGGGCGGTCATGGTCGGGATTCTCCGTCGGATGTCGGATGGCCGGGCGGCGGCGGCGCGGTCAGACCGCCCGTTCGCGCGCGGCGTTCAGCAGATCCAGCCTGCGCCGGGTATAGCCGTCCTCGAAGCCTCCGCGCAATCGGCGGCGTTCGTGCAGCATCTGTTCGGCCGCATCCGTATAGCCGCCCAGAAGCGCCGATTCGATCGTCAGCCGGGTGAACACGTCGCGCTGCGCATGGCTGCCGCCGATCCGTTGCAATTCCGGCGCGGCGCCGCGCAGGTTCAGCCAGGCGCGTGCGTAGCTGCCGCTGCCGAAGGCCTGGAGGCCGGCCGCGATCCGCTGCCCCGGATCGGCAAGAATCGCCGCCGCCTCGCCCTCGCTCGCACGGGCGCTGGCCATGCGCGCGACCAGCCCGGCCGCGGCCTCGTCGCGCCCGCCGCCGATCAGCGACAGCAGATAATGCAGGTCGGCGAAGGCCAGGCTGCCATCGCCGGAACGTTTCTCGGACAGATCGGCCAGTTCGTCCCAGCGGCGGCCGACATCGACGCCCTCGATCTCCAGCCGCGACAGCAGCGAGGCCGCGTTCGAGATGTCGCGGTAATCGTCGGTCCGCTCGGACCGGACCTCGCGGTCGTACAGATCCAGCGCGGCGTCGAAATCGCCCAGATCCAGATACATCAGCGCCCGGTGCCACCAGACATGGAAGCGGAAATTGTTGCAATGCGCCCAGGACGATTCGCGTCCCGTCAGCCAATCCAGCCCCTCGCGCGCGCGTCCCGTGCTGTCATGGACATGGGCCACCGCGTGCAGCCCCCAGGCATCGTCCGGAGCCAGGTCCACCCCGTGCTTTCCGGCCGCCTCGGCGGCGGCGTATTCGCCGGTCTCTTCCAGCGTGAAGGCATGGCAGCCCAGCAGATAGCCGCGCGCCGGGTGATCGTCCCAGTGTGGCAGCACCGCCTCGACCGAGCGGCGCATCGCCTGCGGGCGGCCCATGATGAAATGGATCGCGTGGACCAGCTTCATCGCCAGCGCGTCGCGCGGATGGTCGTCCAGGATCTGCTGGACCCGCGCGGCGGCGGCCGAGGGCCGGCCCGACAGCCAAAGTTCCAGCGCCGCGACATAGCCCGCCTCGCGCGGGGTCGGCGGGCGGCGTCGGGCGGCGGTCCGCGCCCGCGCCATTGCCTCGTGGGCGGTCTGCGTCATCTCGGCACGGCCCAGCATCAGGCAGGACAGGCCCCGGATCGCCTGGGCCAGCGCAAAGTCGCCGTCGGCCGCGATTACCGCGTTCAGATCGTCTCCGGTGGCGGCTGAATGGGACAGGATGCCGCGGATCACGCGATCCCACAGCGGCACCAGCCGCGCGTCGGTCGTGACGTCCATTCCCGACAGGTCCGTCATCGATGCCATGCTGGCCTCCTGTGATCAAAATCGCGCGTGGCTGGCGCCTGAGGCCCGGCAACCCCTTTGCATGACACCGCATCCGGGGTTCTATACGAACACCGCCGCCGGAATGTTACAGTTTTTGTCATACAGGGGGCGAACCACTTGCGGACGGCGGCAAGAAGCCGCCCCCCGGGGGACAGGCGCCATGCCCAACAAGACCCCACTTCTGCTGTCCATCCTGGCGCTGGCCGCGCTGCTGGCTTCGCAGGCGATGATGGGGCGGGCCGCGGGCATGGGCGCGGCGCTGGCCGGGTTTCTGGGCGGCTTTGCCTTCTATCACGCAGCCTTCGGCTTTGCCGGAGGCTGGCGGCGCTGTCTGACACAGGGCGACGGCAGCGGCGTCCGCGCGCAGGTGCTGCTTCTGGCGCTGATCCTGCCGGTCAGCCTGACGCTGATTGCCCTCGGCGGCGCCTCGGGCTGGGTCGTGCCGGTCGGGGTCGGGTTCCTGGCGGGGGCCGCGATCTTCGGCATCGGCATGGCGCTGGCGGGCAGCTGCGCCTCGGGGACCCTGTTTGTGGCGGGGGGCGGCAATACGCGGATGCTCGTGACTCTGGCCTTCTTCATCGCCGGATCGCTGCTGGGCACCGCCCATGTGCCGTTCTGGCTGTCGCTGCCGCGCCTGCCGGCATTGTCGCTGCCGGCAACCTTCGGCACCCCCGGCGCCATTGCCATCAGCCTGGGCCTTTGCGCCGCGCTGGCCTGGCTCAGCCGCCTGCCCGAGCGCAGCCGCCCCATCCCGGCGTCACGGTCCGTGCCGCCGTTCCGCCTGCTGCGAGGCCCCTGGCCGGCCTGGTTCGGGGCGCTGGTCCTGGCCATCGCGGCCCTGGGCATGTTTCTGAGCCTGCACCGGCCCTGGGGCGTGACCGAGGCTTTCGCGCTGTGGGGGGCCAAGATCTATCAGGCCCTGGGGTTTTCGGTCGCGGACTGGCCCTATTGGTCGGGCGGGCGGCGCGCGCAGCTGACGCAGCCGGTGCTGGCCCATGCCACATCGGTCACCAATCTCGCATTGATCGCGGGGGCGATGGCGGCGGCCTCGCTGGCGGGGCGGTTCCGTCCGGTCTGGACCGTCTCGGGGCGGGAGGTCGCCACCGCGGCACTGGGCGGGCTGGCGATGGGCTATGGTGCGCGGTTGTCCTCGGGCTGCAATATCGGCGCGCTGATGGGCGGCGTCACCTCGGGCAGCCTGCATGGCTGGGTTTGGGCGGTGGCGGCCTTTGCGGGCTATGCGCTGATGCTGCGATGGCGGCTGCCGGGCAGGCGGGGCGATGCGCGGGTTCAGAACGCGCCGTCATAGGCGCGCGGCCCGATCCGCAGCGCCAGCAGGCTGAAATGGTCGCGGTCCAGCGCGGCGCGGGTCTGGACCTCCAGCGTGTCTTCGTCCTCGATCCAGGCGCCATGGCCGCCAAAGGCACGGGCCAGCGCCGGAAAATCGGTCCGGCCCGCGAAATCGACGCCCAGATTGCCGCGCTGGCTGGCGCGCTGTTTCATCTCGATCAGCGACAGGCTGCCATCGACCAGCACGCACAGGATCACCGGCAGGCCCAGATCGCGCAGGCTGGCCAGGTCGCCGGCGCCCATCTCCAGCCCGCCATCGCCCAGGATCGCCAGAACCGGCGTATCCGGCCGGCCCAGTTTCGCCCCCGCCGCCAGCGGCAGCGCGCAGGCCATGGTGCAAAGCGCGCTGGATTGCAGCATCAGCCGCGGCGCCGGACAGGTCCAGATCTGGCTGGCGAGAATCCGGTGCGCGCCCGAATCCGCCGTCACCACCGTTTCGGGTGGCAGCAGCTGCCGCAGCCTTTGGAACGCCCGATGCGGCCCCCAGCCCGGCGGCGGATCGAAGGCGCGCTCCAGCGCCCTGCGCGCCTGTCCCGGCGCCCCGTCAGGCCAGCGTGGCGTGGCCACGTCGTGGCGCAGCGCGGCCAGCGTCGGTGCGATGGCACCGATCAGCAATTCGTCGATGCGGTGCATCCCGTGGCCGCGCGCGACCGGGGTGATCTCGATCGCGGTCTGGTCGGGCCGCCAGGGGTCGCGCCAGCCGGCCCGCATCTCGATCGGGTCATAGCCGGCCATCACGATCACATCGGCCTGTGCGATCAGCGGCATCAGCACCCGGTCGGCGCGCGGCGACAGCCCGGCCCCGCCCAGCGACAGCGGATCGGCCTCGTCCATCAGGCCCTTGCCCTTGTAGCTGGTGATCAGCGGCACGCCGTGGGCGCGGCAGAAATCGGCAATGGTCGGGCCCGCGCCTTCGTTCACCGCATCGACCCCGGCGATCATCAGCGGCCGCATCGCCCCCGCCAGCGCAGCCTGCGCCCGCGCCAGCGAGGATGCATCCGGCAGGCCGGGGCGGGCGGGCGGAATCGTTGCGGCTCGGGCCTCGTCGCCGGGGTTCTCGGCCACGCCGATGGGCACATCGACATGAACCGGGCCGGGCTGGCCGCTGGTCGCGATGGCGATGGCCTTGGCGATCACCGCGCCCACCGCACCCTGATGCAGGCGAAAGCTGGCCTTGACCACCGGACGCAGCAGCGCCTGATGATCGAGGACCTGATGGGTATAGCTTTCGGCCTCGGCGGCATCGACGCAGCCGGTCAGAACGATCAGCGGCACCCGGTCCTGCATCGCGTTGGCGATGACATTGACCGCATTGGCGACCCCGGGCCCCAGGGTCGCCACCAGCACCGGCAGATCGCCGGTCATGTGCCAATGCCCCTCGGCGAAGAAGCCGCCGGCATTCTCGTGCCGGACCAGCGTGAAGCCCACGCCCGCGCGGTCCAGCGCCTCGATCAGGGCCAGGACCTCGCCGCCCGGCACGCCGAAGGCGCGGCTGGCGCCCGCCCCGGCCAGGGCCGCGCCGATGATGTCGGCGCCTGTCGCGGGTCCGGTCACGGCGCTGATGCGGGCGAGGGCAGCCCGATCGCCCCGGACGCTTCCAGATCGCGCAGTTCCTCGGCGTCCAGATCCAGATGCCGGCCCAGAACCTCGGCCGTGTGCTGGCCCAACAGCGGCGGTGCGTTGCCATAGCGGACCGGCGTGTCGCTGAATTTCAGCGGATTGCCGATCAGCTCGACCGCGCCGGCGCCCGCCAGCGGATGCGGCAGGCTGATGCGCATCTCGCGCGCGGCAACCTGCGGACCTTCGAAGACCTGCCGCAGGTCGTTCACCGGCCCGCAGGGCACGCCGATCGACGCCATCCTGTCCAGCCAGTCGGCCCGGCTGCGGATCCGGGTCAGCGCCTCGATCCGCGGAATCAGCTGGTCGCGATGGGTCACGCGGGCGGTGTTGGTGGCAAAGCGCGGATCCTCGGCCATGGCGGGATCGCCCGCCTCGGCGGCAAAGCGGCGGAACTGCGCGTCATTGCCCACCGCCAGGATGAAATCCCCGTCAGAAGCCGGAAAGCTGCCATAGGGCACGATGGTCGGATGGTCGTTGCCGCGCCGCGGCGGCACCTTTCCGTCGGTCAGATAGCCGACGCCCTGGTTGATCAGCCAGGCCACCTGCGTGTCGAACAGGCTCAGGTCGATATGCTGGCCGCGCCCGGTGCGGTGGCGGGCCTGCAAGGCCGCCAGAATGCCGCTGAGCGCATACATGCCGCACATCACATCGGCCACGCCGACGCCCACCTTCAGTGGCCGGCCATCGGCCTCGCCGGTCAGGCTCATGATCCCGGCCTCGCCCTGGATCAGGAAATCGTATCCCGCCCGCGCCGCGTTCGGCCCGGTCTGGCCGAAGCCGGTGATGGAACAATAGATCAGCCGTGGATTGCGCCGCGACAGGCTGGCGAAATCCAGCCCGTAGCGCGCCATGTCGCCGGTCTTGAGGTTCTCGACCAGGATGTCGGCGCGTTCGGCCAGCCGCCCGATCAGCGCCTGGCCCTCGGGCGTGGCGATGTCGATGGCGACCGATTGCTTGCCGCGATTGGCGCAAAGGTAATAGGCGCTTTCGCCGGTTGCCGTGCCATCCGCGCCGGTGACGAAGGGCGGACCCCATTTGCGGGTGTCATCACCCATGCCGGGGCGTTCGATCTTGATCACCTCGGCGCCCAGATCGGCCAGCGCCTGAGTGGCCGTCGGCCCCGCCAGGATCCGCGACATGTCCAGAACCGTGATCCCGTCCAGCGGAGCTTCAGACGACATCGGCAGATCTCCCCCACCCTGATGGCGGCATCCGCGCGGCCCGTTCAGGCCCGCTGCATCAGCCGCATCACCGCAACCAGCACGATGCCGTAAAGGACGTGGCCGACCAGCGCAACCCAGGTGATCCCGGTGAAGTTCAGGAAGAAGGGCAGCCCGGCAATCGCGGTGATGCCGCCGATGGCAAAGACCCACAGCCCGAATCCGTAGACGGCCGAGGCCAGCAGCGCCCCGCCCCGGCCGCCGGTGACGGCGTTCCAGACCGGGCGGAACACGAACAGCCAGCCGATCGGATAGCCCAGCAGTCCGACGCCGTAGAAATGCACGAAATATCCCGCGAAATCGCCATTGGGCAGGCCCAGACGGCCCAGCAGGCTTTTGGCCAGCCCGTGCGGCGACAACGCCGCCAGACCCAGTCCCGGACTGATCAATTGGCCCCACAGGTCGAAGGCCATGGTGGCCACCACGCCCGCGATCATCATCATCCCCAGGGTGCGGGCGTTCAGCGGCGGCCAACCGGTTCCGGTGTCGCCGGTGACGGTCTGGATGTCGGGCATGGTCATGGTCTTGTCCTTTCCTGTGCTGCGCTGCGAAGGGCGCGGACAGCGGTTACCGACCTGCCTGCGGCTCATCGGGGGTGAAATCGGGTATCGCGCGGTCCGAGGCTTTCGCGGGCTCGATCGCCGGCCAGTTTTCCTCGGCGATGGCGATGTTGCCGGGGATGTCCGCCTGCCAGAGCCCGGCGACGTCCGGGGTGATGTTCAGATACAGCCTGTCATCGACGATGCGCCACAGATCGGGGTTGCCCGGAACCTTGTTGCCCCTGGCGACGCCATAGGCGCAATGTCCGTCATATCGGGGCGCGTAGCGGGCCGGGTCGGTCAGGAACCGGTCGCGGTTGGCGGCTGTGGCAAAGGCGAAGACGGCACCGTTGTATTCGGCGGTGATGTCGCGGCGCCCTGGCACGGCCCGGGGCTGGGGCCGGCCCGCCGGCACCTGTTCCAGATCGCGGTAGGCCACGACATCATAGCCCGAAACGGCAAGTCCCGTCGCGTCCACATATTGCTCGCCGGCAAGGGCCGCCGCCGGCTTCAGCATCAGGGGCGTCAGCATCAGGACCAGCGCGGCCATCAGATGGATCGGTTTCATGCGGCACCTCCGGAATGGCGCGGTCGCTTTCGCCGACCGCCATATCCGCCATTACGCGGGCCGGACCCCGGACGTTACGGCACGCGACGGCGCTTTTTCGAAGGACAGGCGGATTGCGCAGCAAATCCCGCGCTGTCGCGCAGAAGATCTGCATTCTCGGACACGGCTCTGGAAAGCGCCCGCATCAGCGGTAGAGCACGACGGGCACCTTGCACGATCGGATCATCTGGGTGGTGGTCGAGCCGATCATCAGGCTGCGGATGCGGCTGTGGCCATAGGCGCCCATGACCAGCAGATCGAATTCCTCATCGGCGATGATCTGCGGCAATGCGGTTTCGGGCTCGCCCCGGACGAAGCGCGCCTCGGCCTTCCGGCCCGCGTCTTCCAGCACGGCCTGAGCAGCCTCGATCCGGGCCTGGGCGGCGGGGCCGGGTTCGGACACCGTGATCAGGCTGATCGCCAGGTCGCGATACAGCGGACTGTCGGCGACATGGCGGACAGCCTTCATCGCCGAATCGCCGCCGTCGAAGGCGATTATCGTGCGGGCGATGGGTCGGAAGGCGCGCGAGGCAACCAGAACCGGCTTGCGGCTGACCCGCGCGATCCGTTCCAGATTCGAGCCCAGGTGACCCTTGGCGAAATCCGCCGCCACACCGCGCTTGCCGATGACGATGGCGCGGGCCTCGGGCTCCAGCTTGGCGACGGTTTCGATCAGGTCGCCGTGCAGCAGGCGGGTCCGGACCTCGGTCGCGCCACTCTGGCGGGCCAGTTCGGCCGCATCCTCCAGCATGGCCCGGCCCTGCCGCGTCGCCAGTTTCGACCGCTGCGCATCCAGTTCGGCCAGTTCCTCGAGCAGCCGGGTCCGCGCACCCAGCCGGATCGCGCCGGACAGATCCTGCGGAACGGCCCCCTCGCGGCGGCCAAGGACGTGCAGCAGGTCCACCGGCGCGCCGGTCCGGGCCGAAACCCAGGCCGCATGTTCGCAGACCGAGGCCGCATAGCTCGAGCCGTCGATCAGCGCCACGATCGGGTTGGTCATCGGAAGCGTCTCCTCAATGTGCGGCCAGCTTGTCCATCGCGCCGGGCTTGTCGTGGATCGCCAGCTTGTCGACGATGGTCTCGGACGCCCGGTTCAGCCCGACCAGATCGACCTCGGCCCCGTCACGGCGAAATTTCAGGATCGCCATGTCCAGCGCCTGGACCGAACTGATGTCCCAGATATGGGCGCGGCTGACGTCGATCACCACCCGGTCCAGAGCCTCGTGGAAATCGAAGGCCGCCATGAAATCCTCGACCGAGCCGTAGAAAAGCTGACCCTCGATCTTGTAGACCCGCTTGCGTCCGTCGGCCGAGATCGTCGAGGACACGCGGAACAATTGCGCGATCTTGGCGGCAAAGAAGATGCCCGACAGCAACACGCCGACCAGCACGCCGATGGCGAGGTTGTGGGTGTAGACGACCGTGGCCACCGTCGCCAGCATCACGGCCGAGGATGACCTGGGATGGGTGCCCAGGTTGCGGATCGACGACCACGAGAAGGTGCCGATCGACACCATGATCATGATCGCGACCAGCGCCGGCATCGGAATCCGGCTGACCAGATCGCCAAGGCCGGTGACCAGGATCAGCAGGAATACGCCGGCGACGAAACATGACAGCCGCCCGCGCCCGCCCGATTTCACGTTGATCATCGACTGCCCGATCATCGCGCAGCCCGCCATGCCGCCGATGAAGCCGGTCGCGGTGTTGGCAAGCCCCTGACCGATACATTCCTGATTGCGGTTGGACCGGGTGTCGGTCAGCTCGTCCACCAGATTCTGCGTCATCAGGCTTTCCAGCAGCCCGACCACCGCGACGGCGACCGAATAGGGCAGGATGATTCGCAGCGTTTCCACGTTCAGCGGCACGTCCGGCAGCAGGAAGACCGGCAGCGTGTCGGGAAGAGCGCCCATGTCGCCGACGGTCCGCACCTCCCATCCGAAGATCAGGCTCAACCCGGTCAGCACGATGATCGTGACCAGCGGCGAGGGGATCGCGCGCGTGATGAGCGGGAACAGGTAGATGATCGCCAGCCCCGCTGCGACCAGCGGAAAGGTCGGCCAGGGCACCTGGCGCGGGTCCAGTTCAGGCAGTTGCGCCAGAAAGATCAGGATCGCCAGCGCGTTGACAAATCCTGTCATCACCGATTTCGACACATAGCGCATGACGAAACCCAGTTTCAAAGCCCCGCAACCGATCTGTATCAGACCGGCCAGAACCGTCGCGGCAAGAAGATATTGCAACCCGTGGTCGCGGACCAGCGTCACCATCAGCACCGCCGTGGCCGCCGTTGCCGCCGAGATCATG
>NZ_DHXG01000075.1:13278-28504 GCF_002413585.1 Paracoccus sp. UBA5162 | reverse complement strand
CGCCGTTGCCGCCGAGATCATGCCGGGCCGCCCGCCCGCGATTGCGGTGATCACCGCGATCGAGAAGCTGGCATAGAGCCCGACCTTGGGATCCACGCCCGCGATGATCGAGAAGGCGATCGCCTCGGGGATCAGGGCCAGCGCGACGACCAGACCCGAAAGCAGGTCGGCGCGGACATTGCCGGTCCACTGGCGTTTGTAGGTATCGAATGAGAACATGAAATATCTGTCCATGACCGGGCCGGTCCCCCGAACCGGCCTCGGCGCGATCCTGTCTGTCGGTTCATGTTGTCCGGCGGATCAGCGGCCGGAAGAGCCACCCGGAATTGCGCCGGGTCCATGCGATGAGCGCGTGATAGGCGCAATCCCTCCCGGATCGCAACCCCGTGATCCGAAATTGCACGGGGAATGTGGCCGGTTTCCCGGTCCCGGACCGTCTTCAGGGCCGGCTGCGCAGCAGGCCCATGATCTGCTTGGTCTTCTCGAGGATCGGGGTCGCGACCGTGTCCGCGCGCAGCGCGCCATCCCCAAGGATGCGGTCGATTTCGGCCGGGTCGTCCATGTATTCGGTCATCTTCGCGGTGATCGGGGACAGGGCCGAGACCGCGATGTCGGCCAGCGCCGGCTTGAATGCGCCAAAGCCCTGGCCCTCGAAGCGGGCCAGAACCTGATCGGGGGTCTCATCGGCCAGCGCGGCATAGATGTTGACCAGATTGCGCGCCTCGGGGCGGTCCTTCAGCCCGTCGATGGCGCCCGGCAGCGGGTCGGCATCGGTGCGGGCCTTGCGGATCTTCTGGGCGATGGTGTCGGCATCGTCGGTCAGGTTGATCCGGCTGGCATCCGAGGGGTCGGATTTCGACATCTTTCTGGACCCGTCACGCAGCGACATGACACGGGTCGCCACCCCCTCGATCAGCGGTTCGGTGATCGGAAAATGACCGACGCCGTAATCATGGTTGAACTTGGCGGCGATGTCGCGGGTCAGTTCCAGATGCTGCTTCTGATCCTCGCCGACCGGCACGGCGGTTGCCTGATAGGTCAGGATATCGGCCGCCATCAAAGCCGGATAGGCCAGCAGTCCGAGGCTGGCGTTTTCGCTGTTCTTGCCTGCCTTGTCCTTGAACTGGGTCATCCGATACATCCAGCCGACGCGAGCCACTGTGTTGAAAAGCCATGCCATTTCGGCATGGGCGCTGACCTGGCTCTGATTGAACAGGATCGATTGCGCGGGATCGACGCCCGATGCCATGAAAGCGGCGGCGGCCTCGCGGATGCGGGCGCGCAGCATTTGCGGATCCTGCCAGACGGTGATCGCGTGCAGGTCGACGATGCAATAGACCGTCTCGGCGCCCTGTCCCTGCAGGGCGGCAAAGCGTTTCAGCGCGCCCAGATAGTTTCCCAGCGTCAGCCCGCCCGAGGGCTGGATGCCCGAGAAGATGCGCGGCGTAAAGCCCGGATTGATCGGATCGCTCATGTCTGGCCTGCTTGGATTTTCCGTGGCGCTGGCTTAGCTGTTGGCCGCGACAAGAGCAACCGAGAAGGAAATCCGATGCGCGAGGGACTGACCGAATCGCCGCTGAATCCGCTGCCGATGGCGGTCTGGCTGCTGGCGCTGCCCATCATCGCCAGCGAGGCCGTTTTCGGGCTGGGCCGGATCGGGCTGATCGGCGGGGCGCAGGGCGTGGGATTGCGGCTGGCGGGAATGCAGCTTTCGGCCTATGCGCCCGAGATGGTGCAGCGGATGTGGGATATGGGCGCGATCGACTGGGCCCAGATCTACCGGCTGTTCAGCTATTCCTTCGTCAATGCCTCTTTCACGCAGTCGCTGTTCGTGCTGGCCTTCACGCTGGCGCTTGGCAACCTGGTGGCGCGTCAGTTCAGGCCCACGGCCCTGATCATGCTGTTCTTCGGATCGGCGGCGGGCGGCGCGCTGGTCTATACCGTGGCGATGGCCGCGCTGCCGGGGCGCGCGGTGCCGCTGATCGGGGGCTATCCGGCGGTCTACGGGCTGGTCGGGGCCTTCACCTTCCTGCTGTGGGCGCGGCTGGCCGCGGCCAATGCGAACCGGATGCGTGCCTTCACGCTGATCGGGATGCTGCTGCTGTTCCAGCTGGTCTTCGGGATGGTCTTCGGCGGCACGGGCTATGGCTGGATCGCCGAGATCGCGGGTTTCGCCGTTGGCTTCGGTCTCAGCTTTCTGCTGGTCGATGGCGGCGTTGCGCGAGCCATCCGGCAGATCCGCCAGCGATAGCATCCGGGCGGCCGCCCCGAAAGGCCGCGGCGGGATCGCGACAGATCAGCGGCCGCGTCTGACGGCGGTCCCGAGATCGCCGAGGCGGTAGGCGCGGGTGAGGAAGGCCAGCGAGAAATAGATCGCGGCGCCGCCGAAGACGAGAATGGCGAGGCCGGGAATGCGCGCCATCCCGGACGCGGCCAGCCAGTCGCGGATCAGCCAGAGGGCCATCGCCATCAGCGCAGAGGCCAGCACGATCCGGGGCGCGGTCCGGCGCAGGCGGGCATCGGCGCGGGCGGCCTGTCCCATCGCGCGGGTGCCCCACCAGAGCTGCGCAACCATGACCCAGGCTGCAACGGTGGTGCCAAGCGCCGCCGCGATGAAGCCCAGCGGCTGCATCAGGCCAAAGGCGACGGCGGCGTTCACCACCATCGACCACAGCGCGAAGCGGAAAGGCGTGCGGGTATCCTCGCGCGCGAAATACAGCGGTTGCAGGATTTTCTGCAGCACGAAGGCAGGCAGGCCGAGCGCATAGACGACCAGCGCCTTCGCGGTCTGCGCGGTGTCGAATGCGGTGAACTGGCCACGCTCGAACAGGGCCGCCACCATCGGCTGGGCGATGACGGCGATCGCGAAGGCGGCAGGCAGGGTCAGGAACAGGCCGAATTCGGTGGCCCGGCTGTAGGCGGACTGGCCGCCGGCGTGGTCGCCGGCCCGCAGGCGCCGGGCCAGTTCGGGCAGCAGGACGACGGCGACGGCGGCGCCGACGACGCCCAGGGGCAGTTGATAGAGGCGGTCGGAATAGGACAGCCAGCCGATCGCGCCGTCAAAGCGCGAGCCGACCTGCCGACCGATCAGCAGGTTCAGTTGCACGACGCCCCCTGCGAAGGCGGCCGGCAGCGCCACGGCCAGCAGGCGGCGCATGTCGGGCGAAAGGCGCGGCCGGCGGGGCAGAAAGGTCCAGCCGGTGCGATGCGCGTCCCACCAGACCAGCGCCAGTTGCGAGATGCCGGTGACCGGCGTGGCCCAGGCCAGCGTCAGCCCCAGATCCCAGCCGCGCCAGCGCCCCAGACCCATCGCCGCGATGAAAAGCAGGTTCAGCAGCACGGGGGCTGCCGCCGCGGCGGTGAAGCGGCCATTGGCGTTCAGCACGCCCGAAACCATGGACGCCATGGAAATCAGCAGGATATAGGGGAAAGTTATCCTGCCGTATTCAACGGCCAGCGCAAAACGTTCGTCGCCCTGAAAGCCCGAAGCCATCAGCCAGACCAGCACCGGCATGAAGATCATTGCCACAGCCGAAAGGATCAGCACGGTCACGAACAGGCCTGAAAACGCCTCGGAGGCGAAGCGCAGCGCGTCGCGGCGATTGTCGAGCTTCTTGGAAAAGATCGGCACGAAGGCGGTGTTGAACGCGCCCTCCGCGAAGAAGCGGCGGAACATGTTGGGCAACGACAGCGCGATCAGGAAAGCCTCGGCCACGGGCCCGGTGCCCAGCCACGCCGCCATCAGGATGTCGCGCACGAAGCCCGAGACGCGCGAGACGAAGGTCCAGATTCCCACCGACAGGAATCCGCGCACCAAACCGGATTTCATGATCTATGCCTCTGCCCGTCTTGTCCCGTCGGCGATGGCCTTGCGCAGTTTCTTCTCGAGCGCAAGGCGTTTGCCATCGCCGTGCAGTTTCAGGCCGAACATGTCCTTGACGTAGAAACTGTCCACGACCTGCGCGCCATAGGTCGCGATCACGGCGCTGACGATCTGGATGTGGTTGGAGGCCAGCGTCCGGGTCAGGTCATAGAGCAGGCCGGGACGGTCGCGGGTATCGACCTCGACGATGGTATAGATGTCGCTGCCTTCGTTGTCGAAGGTGATATGGGTCGGGAACCGGAATTCGCGGTTGCGCTTCTTGGGCTTGTCGCGTTCGGCGAAGGCCTCGCGCGCCACGATCTCTCCGCCCAGCGTGCGCAGGATTGTCTGGCGCAGGCGCGGCAGGCGATCCTCGGCAAAGGGATGGCCATCGGCATCCTGCACCCAGAACACCGCGGTCGCATAGCCGTCGCGGGTGGTATAGGTGCGCGCGTCCACGACATTGGCGCCCATCAGCGTCAGCGCCCCGCAGAGCCGCGAGAAGATGCCTGGATGATCGGCCAGAACAAAGGCCGCGCGGGTGGCGTCGCGGTCATGATCGGCGCGCAGGTCGGTCCTGATCTCGTCCGCGTCTATGCCGCTCAGCAATTCCGCAAAGACCGCCTGCGTCTCGGAGGGCAGGCCGGGCCAGTAATTGTCGTAGTGGCGCGCGATCTCGGCCCGGATCGCGCGGGCCTCCCAGCCCTTGGCGATCAGCAGGTGGCGCAGGGATCGCTTGGCCTCGTTCTGGCGCTTGTCACGGTTCAGTTCTTCCAGGCCGTTATCCAGCGCCGTGGCGGTTTCGGTATGCAGCTTGCGCAGCAATACCGCCTTCCAGTTGTTCCAGACGCCCGGCCCGACGCCGCGAATGTCGCAGACGGTCAGCACCAGCAACATGTCCAGCCGCCGGCGTGTCTTCACCGCCTTGGCAAAATCGCGCAACGTGCGGGGGTCGGAAATATCGCGTTTCTGCGCCACGTCCGACATCAGCAGGTGATTGCGCACCAGCCATTCGACATTGTCGATATCGTCCTGGGAAAAGCCGAAGCGGCTGGCCACGCGGCGGGCGAGGCGGGCGCCCAGGATCGAGTGATCCTCGGGGCGGCCCTTGCCGATGTCGTGCAGCAGCGTCGCCAGATACAGGACGCGGCGGTTGATGCCCGAATCCATGATCGCGTGGGACAGCGGCAGGTCTTCGGGATGTTCGCCGCGCTCGATCTCGGCCAGGGCGGCGACGCATTGGATCGAATGTTCGTCAACGGTGTAGTGATGATAGTGGTTGAACTGCATCATCGCCACCACCGGCTCGAATTCCGGAATGAAGGCTGCCAGCACGCCCAGCTCGTTCATGCGGCGCAGCGCGCGTTCGGGATTGCCGTGGCGGATCAGCAATTCCATGAACAGTCGGATCGCCTCGGGATCCTGGCGCATCCTGTCGTCGATCCGGTCCAGGTTGGCGGCGATCAGGCGCATCGCATCGGGGTGGATCAGGATGCCGGTGCGCAACGCCTCTTCGAAGAGACGCAGGATGTTGAGCGGATCGGCGAGAAAGCCCGCCTCGTCCTGGATGGCCAGACGGCCAAGCTGATCGACGAAGCCCGCCTTCAGCTTGCGCCGGCGGCGGAAGATGCGGCCCAGGATCGGCGCGCTGCGCACATGGCGGGATTCAAGTTCGGTCAGGAAGACGCGGGTCAGTTCGCCGACGCGGGTGGCGTGGCGGAAGTAATCCTGCATGAAATATTCGACTCCGCGCCGGGCCTGGGTGTCGTGATATCCCATGCGTCGCGCCACCTCGACCTGCATGTCGAAGGACAGCATGTCAACGGGGCGTCCCGCGATCAGATGCAGATGGCAGCGCGCGGCCCAGAGAAAATCCTCGGCCTGCCAGAAGGACAGGTGCTCTTCGCGGGTGAAGACACCCAGATCGACCAGTTCCACGGCGCGATCGACGCGGTGGATGTATTTCGCGATCCAGTAAAGCGTTTGCAGATCGCGCAGGCCGCCCTTGCCCTCCTTGACATTGGGTTCCAGGACATAGCGCTGCCCACCCTGCCGCTGATGGCGTTGGGCGCGTTCCTCCAGCTTGGCCTCGACGAATTCGGGAACCGATTTCGCGAACAGATCCGACCACAGCCGCTGACGCAATTCCTCGGCCAGCGGCGCGTGGCCGGTGACGAGACGATGTTCGACCAGGGAGGTGCGGATCGTCATGTCGGCGGCGCCGAGGCGCAGGCAATCGTCCACGCTGCGGATCGAATGCCCGATCTTCAGCTTCAGATCCCACAACATGTAAAGCATGGATTCGACCACGCTTTCGGCCCAGGCGGTGATCTTGTAGGGCGTCAGGAACAGCAGATCGACATCCGAGAACGGCGCCATCTCGGCCCGCCCGTAGCCGCCGACGGCCAGAACGGCCAGACGCTCGCCCTCCGATGCGTTGCGGACCGGGTGCAGATAGCCGGTGGCGATGTGGTGCACGATGGTGACGATGCCATCCGTCAGGCTGGCGATGGCGCGCACGGTTTCGCGGGCGGCGCGGGGATGGCTGGCGAATCCGGCCTCGATATCGGCCATGGCGGCGGCGCGGGCACCGGCGAGAAGATCGACCGTGACCGCCCGGATCCGGCGCGGCTCGCCGATCCCGTCCAGCGCCCTGTGCAGGTCGGGCAGAAAGGCGTCGGGGTCGAAAACCGCATGCGCCCCGGGCAGGGCGGGGGCGCTTTGCACGATCGGGCCGGTCGCGGCGGCGGCCAAGATCAGAACCCGTATCCGCCGAAGCCGCGCGGTGCGGGATCGAGGATCACCACCTGATTGCCGCGCAGCGTCGCCACGGCAAGCGCGCGTTGCGAGGTGCCGTTGCCGCGCAGGCGGAAGACGCCGCCGACGCCGGAAAATCCCGAACGCTGTGTCAGTCCGGTCGTGGTCAGCGCATTGCGCCTGCCCGTGCGGACCAGCGAGGCAATGGCGGCCACGCCGTCATAGCCAAGACCGGCCAGTTCGTGCGGCGCCTCGCCATAGGCGGCACGATAACGTGCGTCGAATTGCGTCTTCAGGCCCTGATCGGGGATCGCGAACCAGCCGTTCTGAAGCTGCGGCAGGCCGACGCGCGACGGCGGCTGGTCCCAGCGGGTCAGGCCCATCATTTGCGTGACCGGCGAACGGATGCCCGAGGCGGCCAGTTTTTCCGTCAGATAGGGCAGCACGGCCTGATTGTTGGCGGTCATGAAGACCGCCTCCACCCGCCCCGACTGCGCCGCGGCGGCGATCTGCGGGATCACCGCGTCGATGCCGCTGACCGAGACGGGGTGGTTGGTGCGCCCCGCGAGGCGCGCACCGTTGCGGGCGATGGCGGTCTCGATGGCGCGGCCGCCAAGCTGGCCCGCGACGTCATCTTCGGCCACGACATAGATGTTGCGCTTGCCCTGACGGACGCCATAGCCGACCAGCCGGTCGGCAACATTGGCGAAACTGTTGCCCAGAATGAAGACGTTGCCGCCGGCGATTTCCGCATTGTTCGAGAAGGACAGCACGTTGATGTTGCGATCGCGCATGGCGTTGCCGACGGCGTTGGCGGCCTCGGCGAACAGCGGGCCGACGATGATCTGGGCGCCGGCATCGGCGGCGGCATTGGCCTGCTGGACGGCCCGTTCGGTGCTGCCCCCGGTGTCATAGACGCGCAGGTCGATGGCCGCACCCTGCGCGTCCGATGCGGCCATGCGCGCCGCGTTCTTCAGGCTTCGCGACAGCCATTCCAGATTGTCCGATCCGCTGCCGGCAGGTGTCAGAAGGGCGACGCGCACGGGCTGTCCCGGTTCGATCAGCGGCCCGATGGCGGGGCCGGTCGCGACATCGTTGTCACGGCCTCCGGTCGGCTCGCAGGCGGCAAGGACAAGGGCCGACAGCATCGCGGCTCCGGCTGTGAACAGGCGGCGCAGTCCGGTGGCGGGCCGGGTTGTGGCGGATGCAAACATGTGGAACCTCCCTGCTTTGTGTTTGTCGTCGCGACGAGTTGCGGGCAGCCTAGGTCCAACCGGATCGCTTGGCAATCAGCCCGACCGCGTCAGCAGAGGGGGAAATGTCATGGCCACCGGGTCAGGCGGAGACGGCGTGAAAGGCCGCGAGATCGAGCCCGCGCGCCCACTGGCCGCGCGGATCGAGGCATCGGCGCTGCAGGCGGGTCTGTATCTGGTCGCCACCCCCATCGGGACGGCGCGCGACATCACCTTGCGCGCGCTGGACGTGTTGAATTCGGCCGATCTGCTGGCCGCCGAGGACACGCGGGTAATGCGGCATCTGATGGCGATTCACGGCATTCCGCTGCGCGGCCGCCGGGTGCTGTCCTATCACGACCACAATGCCGAAAAGGCCCGCCCCGCGCTGATGGCGGCACTGGCCCGGGGCCAAAGCGTCGCCTATGCCTCGGATGCGGGCACGCCGCTGGTGGCGGATCCGGGCTACCGTCTGGCGCGCGAGGCCGCCGAAGCAGGCGCGCGGGTCCATGCGATCCCCGGCCCCTCGGCGCCGCTGGTTGCGCTGAGCCTGTCGGGCCTGCCCAGCGACCGGTTCCTGTTCGCGGGCTTTCCGCCCCATGCCAAGGCCGCGCGCGCCGCCTGGCTGCGGCAATGGGCCGGCGTGGATGCCACGCTGATCCTGTTCGAAAGCCCCAGGCGCGTTAAGCAAACATTGGCAGAATTGTGCGAGATTGACGCGAATCGGGTTACAGTGGTGGCAAGGGAACTGACCAAGAAGTTCGAAGAGGTGATCCGGGGCCGGGCGGAGGATCTGGCGGTCGATCCGCGGCTGGACGGGCTGAAGGGAGAGGTGGTCATGCTGCTGGACAGGCCAACAATGCGCGAGGCCGGCGAAGACGATCTGCGCGCGGCCCTGTTGCAGAGGCTGAGCCGAATGAGTGTGAAGGATGCCGCGCGCGAGGTGGCCGAGGAATTGGGAATGCCGCGGCGGGATGTGTATCAGTTTGCGCTGGCTCTGGGCGCTAAAGGGGAATGATGCTGGATATGGGGCTGGCCTTTGCGCAGCCATCAAGGCCCGGCCCACGGCGCGAACGCGGGCGCCGGGCCTGTCTGTCGGGTGCCATGGCGGAACAGGCGGTGGCGCGCAGACTGCGCGCGAAGGGATTTGAAATCCTGGCGGAGCGCTGGCGCGGGGCGGCGGGCGAGATCGATCTGATCTGCCGCGACGGCGACTGCGTGATCTTCGTCGAGGTCAAGCAGGCTGCCACCCATGAGGAGGCGGCATCGCGGCTGGGCGCGGGGCAGCAGGGCCGCATCTGCCGGGCGGCCTGTGACTATTGCGAAAGGCTGCCCCTTGGGCAACTGACCGAGATGCGTTTCGATGTTGCCCTGGTCGATGGTCAGGGCCGGGTCGCGATCCTTGAAAACGCCTTCGGCGACTGCTTCGCCTGAGACTTGCATCCGCCCGGTCGCCGCGCGACAAGCGGGCAAGCAAGGTCAGGGGATGCCGATGAGCCTTTATGTCGCGTTGCAGATGGATCCGGTTCAGCATGTCTCGGTCGATGCCGACAGCACCTTCCGGATCGGGCTGGAGGCGCAGGCGCGCGGGCATCGGCTGTTTCAGTATACCGTCGACCAGCTGCGCTATGACGAGGGTCGCGTGATCGCACGGGGCCGGCCCGTCAGCCTGCGCAGGAAACAGGGCGAGCACGTGACATTCGGCGATTGGGACGAGGTGGATCTGCGCGATTTCGACGTGGTCTGGCTGCGCCAGGATCCGCCTTTCGACATGGCTTATGTGACGTCGACGCATCTGCTGGACCGGGTGCATCCCGGCACATTGGTCGTGAACGACCCGTTCTGGGTGCGGAATTGCCCCGAAAAGCTGATGGTTCTGGATTTTCCCGATCTGACGCCGCCGACCATGATCGCGCGTGACCTCGCGGCCTTCCGCGCGTTCCGGGCACGCCACGGCGAGATCATCGTCAAGCCGCTTTACGGCAATGGCGGCGCCGGGGTGTTTCATCTGAAACCGGGCGATCCCAACCTGTCCGCATTGCTGGAAACCTTCGCCGGCATCAACCGTGAACCGATGATCGCGCAGAAATATCTTGCCGCCGTCAGCCGGGGCGACAAGCGCATCATCCTGGTCGATGGCGAACCTGTGGGCGCGATCAACCGCGTTCCGCAGGAAGGTGAGGCGCGGTCGAACATGCATGTCGGAGGGCGCGCCGAAAAGATTGGTCTGACCGCGCGGGAACGCGAGATCTGCAAGAGGATCGGTCCGATCCTGCGCGAAAAGGGGCTGATCTTCACCGGCATCGACGTGATCGACGGTTGGCTGACCGAGATCAACGTGACTTCGCCCACCGGCATTCAGGAACTGGAACGGTTCGACGGAATCAATGCCGCCGAGGCGATCTGGGTCGCGATCGAGCGGCGCTGGCGGAACGCTGAGGCCGTGGCAGGGGGCGTCCGCGCCTCACCCCCGAAGGTATCTGGAAAGAGCGTGGGGGCTCAGCCGCCCGCGACAAAGGGCAGGCGATAGCTGATCGCCTCGGCCAGATGCGGAGTCCGGATATCCGCCGACCCGTCGAGGTCGGCGATGGTGCGGGCGGTGCGCAGGATGCGGTGATAGCCGCGCGCGGTCAGGCCCAGTTTTTCGGATGCCTTGACGATCAGGGCGCGGCCTTCCTCGTCCGGCGTCGCGATCTGGTCGAGGATCGCGCCGGAGGCATCTGCATTCACACGCAATTTCTCGTGATTCTGAAATCGACGCGCCTGGATTTGACGTGCGGCGGCCACGCGGGCAGCAATGTCGGTCGATCTGTCTCCGGTCGGGGGCAGTTCAAGATCCAGGAAGCTGACGGCCGGAACCTCGAGGCGCAGATCGAAACGGTCCATCAGCGGGCCGGAGATTTTTCCCAGATAATCGGCGCCGCAATTCGGCACCCGCGCACAGGCGCGGGCGGCATCGGCCAGATAGCCGCAGCGGCAGGGATTGGCGGCCGCGACCAGCAGGAAACGGCAGGGATAGCGGACATGGGCGTTGGCGCGGGCAACGACGATCTCGCCGGTCTCGATCGGCTGGCGCAGGGTTTCCAGGACCGGTCGTGGAAATTCCGGAAATTCGTCCATGAACAGCACGCCGTTATGGGCAAGGCTGATCTGGCCGGGCTTCGCGCTGCGGCCGCCGCCGACAATCGCGGGCATCGAGGCCGTGTGATGCGGTTCGCAGAAGGGCGGATGGCGCAGGATGCCGCCATTGTCCAGAATGCCCGCCAGCGAATGGATCATCGAGGTTTCCAGCGCCTCGGCCGGGGACAGCGGCGGCATGATACCGGGCAGGCGGGCGGCCAGCATGGATTTGCCCGCGCCGGGAGGGCCGACCATCAGCAGGTGATGGCGGCCGGCGGCGGCGATTTCCAGCGCCCGCTTGGCCCGTTCCTGGCCCTTGACCTCGGACAGGCAGTTGGTCGCGGGGCTGGCCTCGATCAGGCCGGGCCGGGCGCGCGCCAGCGGCGCGCGGTCGGTCAGGTGATCGACCACCTCGCGCAGATTGCCGGGGGCGAGGACCGGCACGGCCTCGACCCAGGCCGCCTCGGCGCCGCAATCGCGAGGACAGATCAGGGCGCGGTCGTCCTCGGCCGCGGCCATGGCGGCGGGCAGGGCGCCCGCGACCGGCACGAGACGCCCGTCCAGCGCCAGTTCGCCCAGGGCAACGCAGCGGGCCAGTTCCTCTTTCGGGACGATTTCCAGCGCCGCCAGCACCGCCAGCGCGATGGGCAGGTCGAAGTGCGATCCTTCCTTCGGCAGGTCGGCGGGCGACAGGTTCACCGTCAGCCGGCGGTTCGGAAGTGCGATCGAAAGCGCGCCGAAGGCCGCCTTGACCCGTTCGCGCGCCTCGCTGACCGCCTTGTCGGGCAGGCCCACGATGCCAAAGCCCGGAAGACCGGCCGCGACCGAACATTGCACCTCGACCAGACGTGCCTCGACGCCTTCGAAGGCGACCGAATAGGCGATCGCGACCATGTTTCCCCCTGCGCTTGCCGGCAAGGGTTAACGCGGTGTCGATTAAGGATTGGTTAACAGCGGCGCTTTCCTTGCGGCAGGCCCGCGCCGGGTCTATCTGTTCCAGCGAACCTGCGAGGGCGAGATGACCGGCAAACGCATCCTTCTGATCATCGGCGGCGGCATCGCGGCCTACAAGATCCCGCAGCTGATCCGGCTGATCCGGGGCGAGGGCTGGACCGTCAGCCCGGTCCTGACCCGCGCGGGTGCAGAATTCACCACGGCGATGACGATTTCGGTCCTGGCGGGAGAGGCGGTTCATGACGGCCTGTTCGACATCGCCAAGGAGGCCGAGATCGGGCATATCCGGCTGACCCGTGACGCCGACCTGGTCGTCGTCGCGCCCGCGACGGCGGATCTGATGGCGAAGATGGCCCAGGGGCTGGCCGACGATCTGGCCTCGACGCTGCTGCTGGCATCCGACAAGGGGGTGCTGGTCGCGCCCGCGATGAACGTGCGGATGTGGAATCATCCCGCGACTCAGCGCAACCTGGCAGTCTTGCGCGCGGATGGCGTGGCGGTGATCGGGCCCGATGAGGGCGACATGGCCTGCGGCGAACACGGCCCGGGACGGATGGCCGAGCCCGAGGCGATCATGGCCGCGATCCGGGCCAGGCTGGATACCGGACCGCTGCTGCTGGAACCGCAGGCCCAGGTCGCCAGGGGCGTGCTGGCGGGGCGGCATGTGATCGTGACCTCGGGGCCGACGCATGAACCCATCGACCCGGTGCGCTATATCGCCAATCGCTCGTCGGGGGCGCAGGGGGCGGCGATTGCCGGGGCGCTGCGCGATCAGGGCGCGCGGGTCAGCTTCGTGACCGGACCGGCGGCGGTGCCGGCGCCCGCCGGGGTTGATGTGATCCGAATCGAGACCGCGCGCGAGATGCGCGACGCGGTCGAGGCGGCCTTGCCCGCCGATGCCGCCGTGATGGCCGCGGCGGTGGCCGATTGGCGGGTGGTCAATGCCGTCCCGCGAAAGATGAAGAAGGACGGATCCGGGCGTCCTCCGACCCTGGATCTGGCCGAGAATCCCGATATCCTGGCCTGGGTCAGCGGGCTGGACGGGCGGCGTCCGAAACTGGTCGTGGGCTTTGCCGCCGAGACGGATGACATCGTGGCCCATGCCACCGCCAAGAGGCTGCGCAAGGGCTGCGACTGGATCGTTGCGAACGATGTCAGCGATGGCACCGGGATCATGGGGGGGACCGAGAACGCGGTCACGCTGATCGACGAGACGGGCGCCGAGGAATGGCCCCGTCTGGGCAAGGACGAAGTTGCGCGCAGGCTGGCGCGGCGGATCGCCGAGGCGCTTGCATGAGGGATTACCTGGACTGGAACGCGACCACTCCGCTGCGCGGCGAGGCGATCGCCGCGATGCGCGAGGCGATGGAGATTTCGGGCAACCCGTCCTCGGTCCATGCCGAGGGCCGGGCCGCGAAGATGGCGCTGGAAAAGGCGCGCGAACAGGTGGCGGCGGCCCTGGGGGCCGAAGGGGCGGATGTGGTCTTTACCTCGGGGGCGACCGAGGCGGCGGCGATGGTCCTGGCCGGGCAGGGGATCGCCTGCGCGGCGGTGGAACACAGCGCGGTCAAGGTCTGGTGCGATCCGGTGCTGGCGGTCGATGGCGAAGGCGTCGTGACCGTTCCCGACCCCGCGCGGGCCAGTCTGCAACTGGCCAATAACGAAACCGGCGTGATCCAGTCGCTGCCCGACGGGCTGGCCAGCAGCGATCTGACCCAGGCGTTCGGAAAGGTGCCTTTTGCGTTCAACTGGTTGGGTGTCACCGCAGGCTTTGTCAGCGCGCACAAGCTGGGCGGGCCGAAGGGCGTCGGCGCGCTGATCGTGAAGAAGGGCACCGATGTCCAGGCGATGATTCGCGGCGGCGGGCAGGAACAGGGACGCCGGGCGGGCACCGAGAACCTGATCGGCATCGCCGGATTCGCCGCGGCGGCGGCGGCGGCGCAGAAGGATCTGGCTGCGGGCGAATGGGACCGTGTGGCCGCGTTGCGCGACGCGCTGGAGACGCGGCTGCTGCAGATCGCGCCCCGGGCCCGTATCGCCGGAAAAGGCGCGCGACGGTTGCCGAACACGACCTGCATTCTTACATCTGGGTGGAAGGGCGAAACGCAGGTCATGCAGATGGATCTGGCAGGCTTCGCGATCTCGGCGGGCTCGGCCTGTTCGTCGGGCAAGGTCCGGGCCAGCGGGGCCTTGCAGGCCATGGGTTACGACGACAAGGCGGCGCAATCGGCGATCCGGATTTCCATCAGTCCGGCTTTGGTCGAGGATCAGGTGAACCGATTTGCGGATGCTTGGGAAAAGGCGTATTCACGCTGGCGCGAACGGAATGGCTGAGTGAAACGCTTGGCCGCAGGAAGGATAGAGGATGAACCAGACCACCGATCTTGACGTCCGCGAGGGTGTGGACCGCGAAACGGTCGAGACTGTCCAGAACATGGGCAGCTACAAATACGGCTGGAACACCGAGATCGAGATGGATTACGCCCCCAAGGGGGTGAACGAGGATATCGTCCGTCTGATTTCGGACAAGAACGGCGAGCCCGAATGGATGACCGAGTGGCGGCTGGAGGCGTTTCGCCGCTGGCAGACCATGTCGGAACCCCGCTGGGCAATGCTGAACTATCCCCATATCGAGTATCAGGATCAGTATTACTATGCCCGCCCCAAGAGCATGGAGGTGAAGCCGAAATCGCTGGACGAGGTCGATCCCAAGCTGCTGGCGACCTATGAAAAGCTGGGTATCCCGCTGAAGGAACAGATGATTCTGGCCGGCGTCGAGGGTGCCGAGGCGGTGCCTGCCGAGGGCCGCAAGGTCGCTGTGGACGCGGTCTTCGACAGTGTCAGCGTCGGCACCACCTTCAAGGACGAACTGGCCAAGGCCGGCGTGATCTTCTGTTCCATCAGCGAGGCGATCCGCGAGCATCCCGAGCTGGTGAAGAAATATCTCGGCTCCGTCGTGCCGCAATCGGACAATTTCTTCGCGACGCTGAACAGTGCGGTCTTTTCGGACGGCAGCTTCGTCTATGTTCCACCGGGCGTGCGCTGCCCGATGGAATTGTCGACCTATTTCCGCATCAACGCCGAGAATACCGGTCAATTCGAACGGACGCTGATCATCGCGGACAAGGGATCTTACGTCAGCTATCTCGAAGGCTGCACCGCGCCCAAGCGCGACACCAGCCAGCTTCACGCGGCGGTTGTCGAAATCGTCGTCCTGGAGGATGCCGAGGTCAAGTATTCAACGGTCCAGAACTGGTTTCCCGGCGACGAGGATGGGAAGGGCGGCATCTACAACTTCGTC
>NZ_DHXG01000075.1:0-12974 GCF_002413585.1 Paracoccus sp. UBA5162 | reverse complement strand
CTACAACTTCGTCACCAAGCGCGCCGATTGCCGCGAGGCCCGTGCCAAGGTGATGTGGACACAGGTGGAAACCGGTTCCGCCATCACCTGGAAATACCCGTCCTGCATCCTGCGCGGCGAGGAAAGCCAGGGCGAATTCTATTCCATTGCCATCGCCAATAACTGGCAGCAGGCCGATACCGGGACCAAGATGATCCATCTTGGCAAGAACACCCGCTCACGCATTGTTTCGAAAGGGATTTCAGCCGGTCAGGCGCAGAATACCTATCGCGGCCTGGTGTCGATGCACCCGCGCGCCACCAACAGCCGCAATTACACCCAGTGTGACAGCCTGCTGATCGGCGACAAATGCGGCGCCCATACCGTGCCCTATATCGAGGTCAAGAACACTTCGTCCCGCGTCGAACATGAGGCGACGACCAGCAAGGTCGATGACGATCAGCTGTTCTATTGCCGGTCGCGCGGGATGGACGAGGAAGAGGCGGTCGCGCTGGTCGTGAACGGTTTCTGCCGCGAGGTGTTGCAGGCCCTGCCGATGGAATTCGCCATGGAAGCGCAGTCGCTGGTCGCGATCTCGCTTGAGGGCTCGGTCGGCTAGTCCGCCGCCTACAGGAATATGACGATGGTGCCGGCTGCGGCACCGCAGCCACCGTCTGATGAGGAAAAAATGCTGAAGATCGATAACTTGCACGTCAAACTTGAAGAAGAGGACAAGCAGATCCTGAAGGGTCTGAGCCTCGAGGTTCCGGCCGGTCAGGTCCATGCGATCATGGGGCCGAACGGGTCGGGCAAATCGACGCTGTCCTATGTCCTGTCGGGCCGCGACGGCTACGAGGTGACGGACGGCTCGGCCAGCCTCGACGGCGCCGATCTGCTGGACATGGAGCCCGAGGAGCGCGCTGCCGCCGGCCTGTTCCTGGCGTTTCAATATCCCGTGGAAATTCCGGGCGTCGGCAACATGACCTTCCTGCGCACCGCCGTGAACGCGCAGCGCAAGGCGCGCGGCGAGGAGGAAATGACTTCGGGCGAATTCCTCAAGGCCATCCGCGAGAAGGCCAGGGAATTGCAGATCGACGCCGAGATGCTGAAACGCCCGGTGAATGTGGGTTTTTCCGGCGGCGAGAAGAAGCGCAACGAGATCCTGCAGATGGCGATGCTGGCGCCGCGCATGTGCATCATGGACGAGACGGATTCCGGCCTTGACGTGGATGCGATGCGGCTGGTCGCGGACGGCGTGAATGCCTTGCGCAGCCCCGACCGCAGCTTTCTGGTCATCACTCACTACCAACGCCTGCTGAATCACATCCAGCCCGACATGGTTCATATCATGTCGAATGGTCGCATCGTGAAAAGTGGTGGTCCTGATCTGGCCTTGCAGGTCGAGGAAGATGGCTATGGCGACCTTCTGGCGGAGGCCGGCTGATGGCTGACGTGGCGGTCAAGACCAAGGAGGTGACGCCGCAGGTCAGCGGCGCGCCGAAGGCCGAGGATGCGTTGCAGGCGCGGCTGGCGGCGCTGGATCTGCCCGCGGGCGGCTTTACCGCGGCTGCGCGCCGGGATGCGCTGGCGCGGTTGCGCGCCATGGGTCTGCCCGGCCCGCGCGATGAATATTGGCGCTATACCGATCCGGCCACGTTCAGTGCGGCGAAGGCCGGGGCGATCGGGATGGAAGCGGACGAAGGACCGGACGGACCCTTGTTCGACGATCTGGACCGGTTGAAGATCGTTTTCGTGGACGGGATCTTTGACGCCGATGCCTCGGACGATCTGGCGCTGGACGGGATCGAGATCGCGTCGCTGTCGCAGGCTGACGGGTCGGGCGAGCATTGGGCGGCCGACCTCTATGGCAGCCTGGAATCGGCCGGGCAGAAGCCCGTCGCGCGTCCCTTTGCGGCGCTGAATACGGCGGCGGCGAAAGACGGCGTGCTGATTCGCGTGACCGGAAGGCCGTCACGTCCGATACATCTGATCTATCGCCGCAGGGACGAGGCGGCCGACGCGACCTGGCATCACCTTGTTCGTGTCGAAGCGGGTGCCGAGGCGACGCTGCTGGAAACCGGCATGGCCGGCGCGCGCACGAATGGCGTGATCGAGGCCGATCTGGCCCGGGGCGCGCGGCTGCATCATGTCGCCGCCCGGCGCGTGGGTCACGAGGCCGTGGGTCTGTCACATATCTTTGCCCGCGTGGCGGCCGAGGCGCAGTTCAAGAGCTTTACCCTGTCGGTCAATGGAACGCTGATGCGGCACGAGGGCGTGATCGAGTTCGTCGGTGACGATGCGGTCGCCCATATCGCCGCGGCGGTTCTGGGCGATGGCAAAAGCGGCCGGTTCCATCATGACGACACCATCTTCATCACCCACGGGGCCGAGCGCTGCGAAAGCCGCCAGGTCTTCAAGAAGGTGCTGAAGAACGGCGCCGTGGGCGTTTTCCAGGGCAAGATTCTGGTCAGGCCCGGCGCGCAGAAGACCGATGGATACCAGATCAGCCAGGCGCTGCTGCTGGACGAACGCAGTCAGTTCCTGGCCAAGCCCGAGCTTGAAATCTATGCCGACGACGTTGTCTGCTCGCATGGATCGACGACCGGTGCGATCGACGAGGAGGCGATGTTCTATCTGCGCTCGCGCGGGGTGCCGAAGGATCGTGCCATCGTATTTCTGGTCCTGTCGTTTCTGGCCGATGCGTTGCAGGAGGTCGAGGATGACGGGTTGCGCGGCCAGATCAACGATCGGCTGGAAGCGTGGCTGACCCGGCACGCGACGCAATGAGGCGCGGCGGCATCCTGCCGCGCATCCTGCAAAGCTGGTGGGCGCCGCGCCGGGTGGTCCGCGGCCTGTCGGACATGCCCGAGCGTGTGAAACTGATCGTGCTGATGGCCGCAATGCTGATTTTCCTGATCGCGCAGGCCCCGGCCCACGCCCGCGCAGCGCAACTGGACCCCTCGGTGCCGCTGGAGGCGCGAATCGGCGGGTCTCTGCTGGCGGTCATGTTCCTGATGCCGCTTCTGGCCTATGCTGTGGCGGCGCTGGTGTCTTTGCTCTCGCGATTCTTTCCCAGGCGGCTGACCCCCGAGGATTCGCGGCTGGCCCTGTTCTGGGCGCTGCTGGCGGTTGCGCCGGCGATGCTGCTGGCGGGTCTGGTTGCGGGACTGATCGGGCCGGGACCGGCGCTGATCGTGACGAACGGCTTGACCGGAATCGGTTTTCTGGTGATCTGGGGCGCCGGCATGGTGGCTTTGGCGAGGAAAGCATGAATTTCGACGATCTGAAGCAACTTTTCGGTCTGACCTTCCGCGATCCGGACGGTGCGGCGGTCATGCTGATCCGCAGCGGGCTGCCGATGCCGGTCCGGTGGATGGCGCTGATCGTGGCGGTCTCTGTCTCGGCCATCCTGTCCTGGCTGTCGGCACAGCTTTTCGTCGTGCCCGAGGCCGAGGCGCAATCGATCATGACCATCAGTTCGCAGCCCCTCGTGATGGCCGGGCTGCAACTGGGTGCGATCGTCCTGGCCTCGCTTCTGATGACCGGCGTCGGGCGCATGTTCGGCGGCGAAGGCCGGTTCGAGGACGCGCTGCTGCTGACCGTCTGGATCGAGATCGTTCTGCTGGTCGTGCAACTGGTGCAGGTGGCGCTGTCGCTGCTGTCGCCCACGATCGCGGGCTTCCTCGGCCTGGCCGCGATCGTGCTGTTCCTGTGGCTGACGGTGCGCTTTACCAAGGTGCTGCATGGTTTCCGCAGCCCGCTGAAAGTCTTTCTGGGCCTGGTTGGCACCGCCTTCGTCGCGGGCTTTGCGCTGTCCTTCCTGGCCGCCGCCTTCGGGTTGATGCCGGATATGGCGCGATGACGTTCGATGTCGCAAGGGTCCGCGCCGATTTCCCCATCCTCGGCACCCAGGTCAACGGCCGCCCGCTGGTCTATCTGGACAGCGGCGCCAGCGCCCAGAAGCCGCGTCAGGTCATCGACGCGATCAGCCGCGCCTACGAGGGCGAATATGCAAATGTGCATCGCGGGCTGCATCACCTGTCCAACCTTGCCACCGACAATTACGAACGGGTCCGCGCCATCATCGCCCGGTTTCTGAACGTCCCGCGCGAGGACGAGATCATCTTTACCAGCGGCTCGACCGAGGGGATCAATCTGGTCAGCTATGGCTGGGCCGCGCCGCGCCTGCGGGCGGGCGACGAGATCGTCCTGTCGGTGCTGGAACACCACGCCAATATCGTGCCCTGGCATTTCCTGCGTGAACGGCAGGGCGTGGTTCTGAAATGGGTCGAACCGGAACCCGATGGCAGTTTGCCGCCGGAAAAGGTGCTGGCCGCAATCGGTCCGAAGACACGGCTGGTCGCGGTCACCCATATGTCCAACGTGACCGGAACCATTGTCGATGTGGGCGCCATCGCGCATGGCACCGATGTGCCGGTGCTGGTCGATGGCTCGCAGGCGGCGGTGCACATGCCGGTCGATCTGTCCGCGATCGGCTGCGATTTCTACTGCATCACCGGACACAAGCTCTACGGCCCCTCGGGATCGGGCGCGATCTGGATCCGGTCGGACCGGCAGGCCGAAATGCGCCCGTTCATGGGCGGGGGCGACATGATCCGGACGGTGACCCGCGAGGCGGTCGACTACGCCGATCCGCCGCTCCGCTTCGAGGCCGGAACGCCCGGCATCGTCAACCAGATCGGTCTGGGCGCTGCGCTGGAATACCTCATGGATCTGGGCATGGACAACATCGCCGCGCATGAACGGATCCTGCGCGATCATGCCCGCGACCGGCTGCGCAGCCTGAACTGGCTGAACGTGCAGGGGGACGCGCCGGGGAAGGGGGCGATCTTCTCGATGACGATGCAGGGCGCGCATGCCCACGATATCTCGACCATTCTCGACAAGAAGGGCATCGCGGTCCGCGCCGGCAGCCATTGTGCCATGCCGCTGATGGACTTCTACGGCATCAACGCCTCGGCCAGGGCCAGCTTCGCGATGTACAACACGACCGGCGATGTGGACGCGCTTGTCGAAGCTTTAAGCTTCTGCCGCGAGCTTTTCGCCTGATTCTTGCAAAGTTCCGGTCCGTCGCCAAAGATCGCCCGACATGTCTTGCGGTGCCGCGGCGAAATCGGGCATCGCTTGCGTCAACCCGAAGAGGAGGCAGCCACCATGTCCGAGATTCTGGTTCTTGGCGCCGGCATGGTCGGGGTCACCACCGCGCTGGCTTTGCAGGAACGCGGCCACGACGTGATGATCGTCGACCGCAACGCGCCGGGCCGCGAGACAAGCTATGGCAATGCCGGCCTGATCCAGACCGAGGCAGTCGAACCCTATGCGATGCCGCTGGCGCCCGGCGCATTGATCCAGATCGCGATGGGGCGGGGCTATGACGTCAAATGGAACATTCCCGGATTGCTGTCGCAAGCGGGCGCGGTTTGGGCCTATGCCCGCAATTCGCTTCCCGCGGCCCACAAGCGCGCCTCGCAGGTCTGGGGCAGGCTGATCCGGCAATCGACCGACCGACATGGCCCCCTGATCGCGGCCGCGGGCGCCGACAACATCATCCGCCGGGACGGCTATATCGAGATCCACCGCACGCCCAGGCGGATGGACAAGGCCCGCAAGGCGGCCGAACGTTTCCGGACCGAATTCGGCGTCGAGGCGAAATTGCTCGACGGCCGCCAATTGCGGGCGCTGGAACCCTCGATCAAGATCGCGGTCGAAGGCGCCACCCACTGGAGCGACAGCTGGAACTGTTCCGATCCCGGCGGGCTGGTGGCGCGCTATGCGGCGCTGTTCGAAAAGCGCGGCGGGCGGATCATCAATGGCGACGCGGGCGATCTGCACCGCAAGGGCGCGGCGTGGATCGCCGACGAGGGCGAAGGTGAACACGCCGTCGTGGCGCTTGGACCCTGGTCGCCGATGATGCTGGCGCGTTTCGGGCTGAAGGTGCCGATGGTCTACAAGCGCGGCTATCACCGTCACTACCACATGGATGCGCCGCCCCATCACCCGATCGCGGATTTCGGCAATTCCGTCGTGATGTCGCCGATGCGGCGCGGCCTGCGCATCGCGACCGCCGCCGAACTGACCAGCCATCCCCGGCTGCTGCCGCCGCAATTGAGCCACGGCGAAGAAGCCGCGAAGGAATTGTTCGACATCGGCGCCCCGGTCGAGGCCGAACCCTGGACCGGCCGCCGCCCATGCATGCCCGACATGCTTCCGGTCGTGGGTCGCGTCCCCGATCAGCCCAATCTCTGGGCGCATTTCGGTCATGGCCATCAGGGCTTCACCCTGGGGCCGGTCACCGCCGAAATCCTTGCGGATCAACTGAACGGTGGCCATGGCTGGCCGGAACTGCAACCGGACCGTCTGAAACGATGATGGGGCCCGGCTTCTTCGTTGTCCAAATACCCGCGGGGGTGAATTGGCCGCAGGCCAAGAGGGGGCGGACAGCCCCCGCCTGATGCAAACCATCCGCGCCCCGGTTGACTTTCGCGCCCGCGCCCACACCTTGTGACTCTGCCTCAGGAAGGGTCGTCCATGGGCCACAACAATACCAGCGCGCCCGTCGCGCGTTTCCCCGAAGTGACCCGCCCCAAGCTCGAGGGCGGAAGGCGTTTCGTCATGCACAGCGAATTCCGGCCCGCCGGCGATCAGCCGACGGCGATCGCGGAACTGGCGCGGGGCGTGACCGAGGGCGAACGCGATCAGGTGCTGCTGGGTGCGACGGGCACCGGCAAGACCTATACCATGGCCAAGGTGATCGAGGAGACGCAGCGCCCGGCGATCATCCTGGCGCCGAACAAGACGCTGGCCGCGCAGCTTTACGGCGAATTCAAGGGCTTCTTTCCCGAAAACGCGGTCGAGTATTTCGTCAGCTACTACGATTACTACCAGCCCGAAGCCTATGTCGCGCGCAGCGATACCTATATCGAAAAGGAATCGCAGATCAACGAGGCGATCGACCGCATGCGCCACAGCGCCACCCGCGCGCTTCTGGAACGCGACGACGTGATCATCGTGGCGTCGGTCAGTTGCATCTACGGCATCGGCTCGGTCGAGACCTATTCGGCGATGACGCAGGACATGGTGGTCGGCGAAAGCTATGACCAGCGCGAATTTCTGG
Source organism: Paracoccus sp. UBA5162 (assembly GCF_002413585.1). Lineage (NCBI taxonomy): Bacteria > Pseudomonadati > Pseudomonadota > Alphaproteobacteria > Rhodobacterales > Paracoccaceae > Paracoccus > Paracoccus sp. UBA5162. The sequence continues at coordinate 5,860 of NZ_DHXG01000075.1, read as the reverse complement.
GCCAGCTTGTCGCGCAGCAATACAGGCGTCTGGACGCGGCGTTCCAGCGCGGCGGCTTTCGCGTGCGCGGCGATGTGGTCGAGGTCTGGCCCGCCCACCTGGAAGACCGCGCGTGGCGGTTCGATTTCTTCGGTAACGAGTTGGAGTCGATCACCGAATTCGACCCCCTGACCGGGACCAGGGCGGACACGTTCCGCCAGATCCGGATCTATGCCAACAGCCACTACGTGACCCCGCGCCCGACCATGCAGCAGGCGATCAAGGGCATCAGGAAAGAGCTGCACGACCGCCTGAAGCAGCTTCAGGACGAAGGCAAGCTGCTGGAGGCGCAGCGGCTGGAACAGCGCACCAATTTCGATCTGGAAATGCTCGAGGCGACCGGCGTCTGCAACGGGATCGAGAATTACAGCCGCTACCTGACCGGCCGCGCGCCGGGCGAACCGCCGCCCACCCTGTTCGAATTCATCCCCGACAATGCCATCGTCTTCGCCGATGAATCCCATGTCAGCGTGCCGCAGATCGGCGGCATGTATCGCGGCGACTTCCGGCGCAAGTTCACCCTGGCCGAACACGGGTTCCGCCTGCCATCCTGCATGGACAACCGGCCCCTGAAATTCGAGGAATGGGACGCGATGCGCCCGCAATCGGTCTTCGTCAGCGCCACCCCCGCAACGTGGGAGATGGACCAGACCGGCGGCGTCTTCACCGAACAGGTGATCCGCCCGACCGGGCTCTTGGACCCGCAGATCGAGATTCGGCCCGTCGAGATGCAGGTGGACGATCTGCTGGACGAGGTGCGCCGGGTCACGGCGGCAGGCTATCGCACGCTGGTCACCACGCTGACCAAGCGGATGGCCGAGGATCTGACCGAATACCTGCACGAACAGGGTATCAAGGTCCGCTACATGCACAGCGACATCGACACGATCGAGCGGATCGAGATCCTGCGAGACCTCCGTCTCGGGGCTTTCGACGTGCTGATCGGCATCAACCTGTTGCGCGAGGGGCTGGACATTCCCGAATGTGGGCTGGTGGCGATCCTGGATGCCGACAAGGAAGGCTTCCTGCGCTCGGAAACCTCGCTGATCCAGACCACGGGGCGCGCGGCGCGGAATGTCGACGGCCGCGTCATCATGTATGCCGACCGCATCACCGGCAGCATGGAACGCGCCATCGCCGAGACCGAGCGGCGGCGCGAGAAACAGATCGCCTATAATCAGAAACACGGCATCACCCCCCAGACCGTGCGCAAGAATGTCGAGGATGTTCTGGCCGGGCTGTGGCAGGGCGATACCGATCAGTCGCGTATCACGACCAAAGTCGACAAGCCGATGGTCGGCGCCAATCTTCGGACCCATCTGGAGGCGCTGCGGACGCAGATGCGCAAGGCGGCCGAGAACCTGGAATTCGAGGAAGCCGCGCGTCTGCGCGACGAGGTCAAGCGACTCGAGGCGGTCGATCTGGCGATCTCGGACGATCCGCTTGCGCGTCAATCCGTCATCGAAGAGGCGGCTGCCGCAGCCGTCGGCTCGTCCGGCCGTTCGACCGCCGGCCGCGCCGGCCAACGCGGCGGAAACAAGCGATCGAAGCGGCGGCGCTGAGGCCGGGATAGATGCCGCGCCGCCGCTGCGACCCTTTGGATCGACGAACTGGAGTCGGATCCCGGCCCTGCGGTGCAGGAATGTCAGGCGGGGTGGCGTGACGGGGCGGTGCCATGGGCAGCAAGACGATGGCTGTTTCGGGTGAGAACGCCGCATCCCCGGCGGCGTTGGCAAGAGGATGACAGCAAGGGAAAGCCGATGCGAATGTTCACGATCCTGACGACTGCCGCGGCCATCGTGGCGCCCACTCTGGTAATGGCGTCTTCGGACGAAGCCTGGGACGAATTCCGCACCGATGTCCGCGATGCCTGCAGGGCGCTTGTCGATGCCCCGGAAGGCGCCGACGTCGCGATCGAGGTCAACCCCTTCGGGTCGGAAAGCTATGGCGCGGCGCTGGTCACGGTGGCCTACGAAACCGGAACGGACCGGATGATCTGCATCTACGACAAGCGGGACAAGAGCGCCCAGATGACCGCGCCCTTCCACCCTGGGAATGCCGCGCCCTGACGGGCCGCATCCGCCCTTTCGCAAGGGCAGGTCCGAAGGGGCTGGCACGGCATGATCGTGGATTGCTTCTGCGGCGCGATGGCCAGGCCGGCCTTCCCGGGTGCAATGGGTGATCTTCCATGCGCCGGATGTCGCGGCCCGAGGCAATCTCTTCGGTGCCCGCGTGGCGCGGATGGGACTGTCCCTGCGCACCGCCCCCGATGCGCCGACGCCCGCGCGGATCGCGGTGCGTCGCAGGGCTTGATCCGGGGCGGCGCATTGGCGATAAGCGGCGAAAGACATGTCGCCGGAAAGGTTCGATCCATGCGCGTCCGTATCTACCAGCCTTCCCGCAACGCGATGCAATCGGGATCGCGCAGCAGGGGATGGGTGCTGGAATTTCCGCAGGCCGACCCGCGCGAGATCGACCCGCTGATGGGCTGGACCAGCAGCGACGACACCCAGAGCCAGGTTCGCCTGCGCTTCCAGACCCGCAAACAGGCCGAGGATTATGCCCGCGACAAGGGCCTCGATTACGTCGTTCATGAGCCTCAGAAACGCGCGCCCAACATCCGCCCGCGCGGCTACGGCGAAAATTTCGCGACAGACCGCCGCGCGCCCTGGACGCATTGACGCCGTTGCAGATCGAGGCAAGGTTGGCCCCGCTGACGCAAGGTCGTCGGGAGCAACAAGGATCTGCAGGACCGCCTTTTTCTTTCTGAAACAAGACGATATAAAACATATACCCAAATGCGTGGACACCTAAAGGTGTTTGTAGGATGTCTCTTTTTGTCGATAATGGCGGGGTGATTGGCAAAAACTGGCAATATCAGGCGAGATGCGACCCGTCCATGGCTGTCTGTCAGTATATCCTTTTCAGATTTTGGAAGGCCGTCTTGAGCCGGAGGCAGGTTCAGCGATAACGCGATTCGCTAGCATGGGGCGTTGGGATCACGGGGTCGGGGCGCATAATGCCTTGGCGGCGTGGCAGAGGGCGCGGGCCATGCGGCGTTCCTTCTGCTCTGCGGTGGTGATTTGCCGGCCGAACTAGGCGGCGATCAGCGCGGGAACCATGGGCCAGTTGCCGTGGTCCACTGGCGAGGACGTGATGGACGGGGACGACATCGACGTTGCCGCCTGCCTGCGCATCATCTTCCTGGGGACGTGGAGCAAGGACAAGAGCGTCAGCATCACCGTCGAGAGGGCGGGCTGATGCGCGGGCAGATACCGAACAGCTTCCAGCGCCATGCGCTGGAGCACTTGCCCGGTGCCGTGATGACAGGCAACTGGGTCAACTGGCGAGGCCAAGCGGTCATGTCATGGGCCGAAGTGGACAGGCTCGCCAAGGATGCTACACTGGCAGGGAAAGGAGGCCACACACATGAGTGAGAGAGTTCCGCCGACTGATGCGCAGCAGCAGATCTCGGCCTATGACCGGCAGCTTGCGGAAATAGACAAGCTTTTGGGCGAGGCCCGCAATTACAAGGCCGAGGCCCGCTGGTATGTATGGGTCGTGGCCAGCGGGGGGACGCTGGCAATCGTCGCCTTCGCCAAGCTGTTCCTCTAGCCTCACCAACGACAGCACATCATGGAGCAGCCCGCCCCTGCGAGGGGGCGGGCTGTTTCGTCGTGCGCTGTGCACGATTGCGAAGGAGACCAAGCAATGAAGATCACACTTTCCGACACCAAGCTGTTCGCCGCTGCCACCACGTCATGGCGGGGCCAGGGGATGGGCGCATGTATCTGATGACCGAAAGGTCTGGGGATCGCCTGCGTGACGGGCGCGTGTTCGGGTTCCGCCCGAAGGAAAGCATCTGGCATCTGAAGGACGTGGTCGAGAAGGCGGGGATCGAGCATGTCACGCCCCATGCCAGCGGCCGGCACACGTTCGACTCTCGGTTGAATGAGAAAGGCTGATCGGCCAACGAGACATCGGTCATGTCCAAGGCGTGGTGTATCTGAGGCGGCCATCGGGTTTGTCGGTAGGGTCGGGTTGCGACGGCCAACCTGAACCGAGGGATGACCCCGATGACCAAACCCGTGACGGACCTGAGAGAGCTCGTAGAGAAGAGCGGCGATCCTCGACCTTCTCCGACGTCACCTCGAGTCCGAGCTTCTTCTTCAGCGCCCGGCCATCGCGCCTCGGACCGTGTGCGATTTATGCCGATGCCCGGATTATGCCGATGTAGATCTGTAAGCTGTTGTTTCTGTAGGAGTTCGCTGTGAAGGGCTCGGCATAATCAGACGGCTTCGAGGAAGGCGAGGAGTTTGTCTGTTGGCCGGAAGCGGCCGGGTTTCGCCGTGATTGGGGTCGTCCTTTCGATAGTGCGTTCCTTGCTCTGCAGATCCGCGTGCAAGTAGATCTGGGTCGTTTCGATTTGTTCGTGACCAAGCCAGAGCGCGATCACCGAGGTGTCGATCCCGGCGCGCAGCAGGCGCATTGCTGCGGAATGCCGCAGCACATGCATGGTCACCCGCTTGTGCGCCAGAGACGGACAGACCGCCGTTGCGTCCGCGACATACTTGGCCAGCCGGCGCTCAACCGCATCGCGGCTGAGGGTGCGTCCGGTGCGTGTCGGGAACAGCGAGTCCACGGGCCCGCCTGCGCGCTCGGCGATCCAGATTCGCAAGACGGCGACGGTGCCCGAGGTGAGCGGCGTGATCCGCTGCTTTCGCCCCTTGCCGGTGCAGCTGACATGCGCGCCGGCCCCGAGATGGAGGTCGGAGCAATTGAGCCCGATCAGTTCGGACGCCCGAAGGCCCGTCTGGACGGCGAGGCCGATGAGCGCCGTGTCGCGCCGCCCGGTCCAGGTCGCCCGGTCCGGCGCGGCCAGCAGGGCGTCGATCTCTGCCTCGGTCAGCCAGGTCACCAGCCGTCGCTCGAAGCGTTTCGGCGGGATTGCCAGCACCCGTTCGATGGTTGCGGCGTGTTCGGGATGGAGCAGGGCGGCGTAGCGGAACAGGGAGCGGATCGCGGCCAGTCTTGCGTTGCGGGTGCGCACCCCGTTCTGTCGTTCTCGCTCCAGATGGTCGAGGAAAGCGCCGATCAGGAGCGCATCGAGATCGTCGATGTCGAGCTTTCCCGGTGCCTTGCCGTGCCGCTCCGACGCGAAGACCAGGAGCAACCGCAGCGTGTCGCGATAGGCTTGAACCGTGTTCGGGCTGACCTGGCGCTGGCGGATGAGGCGGTCGGTGAAGAATGCCTGTAGGGTCGTGGCGAGCGTAGTCATGCGTCACCCGCCAAGTGGCGCTCGAGCCTTTCGCCGACCAGTGCCAGAAGTTCTGGCGCGGCCGACAGGTACCAGTAGGTGGCGCCGGGATCGGCATGACCAAGATAGGTGGACAGGATCGCGAGGCGGGAGCCGGGTCGTCTGTCCGGTAGTCGTCTGCGATGGTGCTGACGGCGAAGCTGTGTCGAAGATCGTGGATCCTGGGTCGGCATACTGCGGAACGCGGAACGATGGCGCAGTGATGCAGGAGCTTGTGGAAGACCCAGTGCACGGTTCCATAGCGCAGCCGTTTGCCGCGCGAGCTGATCAGCAGGACCGGCGGGCCCTCAGGACGGGGTCGGTCATCGAGGCGCAGATAGGCGTCGAGGGCTGCGACGGCCGTCGGGTGCAGCGGCAAGGCACGCGCCTTGTCGAACTTTCCGTGCCGGATCGTCACCATGCCGCCGCTCGCGTCGAAGTCGCCCTGATCGAGGCCGATTGCCTCGCCGATCCGCATGCCGGTCACCGCCAGCAGACCGATCAAGGTCCGGTAGGTCGCCTAGG
>NZ_DHXG01000081.1:36478-37665 GCF_002413585.1 Paracoccus sp. UBA5162 | reverse complement strand
CCGCCATCAGCGTGCCGGCCGTGACGCCGGCCACGCCCAGCCCGACGCCGCCCCAGACGATGATCTTGGCGCTGAGCGACGGGCCGCGAGCGGCGGCGCGGCGGCTGGCTTTCAGTGCCCGCAGCGGATGGCTGCCGGGGGGGCGATGACCTTCTGGGACCGGCCGGGGGCCAAAGCGGGTCTCGCTGGTGCGGTCGGCTTCGGTCAGGTGGTTCGGGTCGTCTTCGCTGTGATGCATCGCGGCAATCCTCGTCCTGGCGGAAAAACTTGCCTGATCAACCGCCAGCCCCGCCCGAATGTTCCGCAGCCGCGCGCGCAGAAATCTTGCCCCCGGCCCGCCACCCCGCTATGCCGCAGCCAGCCACGAAGGAGCCCGCCATGATCCCGCGCTATTCCCGCCCCGACATGACCGCGATCTGGTCGCCCGAGACGAAGTTCCGGATCTGGTTCGAGATCGAGGCTCATGCCTGCGACGCGCAGGCCGATCTGGGCGTGATCCCGCGCGAGAACGCGGAGGCGGTCTGGCGGGCGAAGGACGTCCAGTTCGACGTTGCCCGGATCGATGAAATCGAGGCCGTGACCAAACATGACGTGATTGCCTTCCTGACCCATCTGGCCGAACATGTCGGCAGCGATCACGCCCGCTTCGTGCATCAGGGCATGACCTCTTCCGACGTTCTGGACACGACGCTGAACGTCCAGTTGGTGCGAGCCGCCGACATTCTGCTGGCCGATCTGGACCGCGTTCTGGCGGCATTGAAGAAACGCGCCTATGAACACAAGAACACGCTGCGGATCGGCCGCAGCCACGGCATCCATGCCGAACCGACCACGATGGGCCTGACCTTCGCTCGGTTCCATGCCGAGATGGCGCGCGGTCGCGCCCGGCTGGAACGGGCCCGCGACGAGGTTGCAACCGGCGCCATCTCCGGCGCGGTCGGCACCTTCGCCAATATCGATCCGGCGGTCGAGGAACATGTCTGCGCAAGGATGGGGCTTCGTCCCGAACCGATCAGCACGCAGGTGATTCCGCGCGATCGCCATGCGATGTTCTTTGCCACGCTGGGCGTGATCGCCAGCAGCATGGAAAACATCGCCATCGAGATTCGCCACATGCAGCGGACCGAGGTTCTCGAGGCCGAGGAATATTTCAGCCCCGGCCAGAAGGGCAGTTCCGCCATGCCGCA
>NZ_DHXG01000081.1:33018-36154 GCF_002413585.1 Paracoccus sp. UBA5162 | reverse complement strand
AAGCGCAATCCGGTCCTGACCGAAAACCTGACCGGTCTTGCGCGGCTGGTACGGATGGCGGTGATCCCGGCGATGGAGAACGTCGCCCTGTGGCACGAACGCGACATCAGCCATTCCTCGGTCGAACGCGGCATCGCACCCGACGCGACGATCACGCTGGATTTCGCGCTGAACCGGCTGGCCGGGGTGATCGAGAAGCTGGTGATCTATCCCGAGACGATGCTGGCCAACATGAACAGGTTCAAGGGTCTGGTGATGTCGCAGCGCGTGCTTCTGGCGCTGACCCAGGCCGGCGTCTCGCGCGAGGATGCCTATCGCCTGGTGCAGCGAAACGCCATGAAGGTCTGGGAGGAAGGCAAGGATTTCAAACAGGAATTGCTGGCCGATCCGGATGTGACCGCGGCACTGAGCCCGGACCAGATCGAAGAGAAATTCGATCTGGGCTATCATACCAGACATGTCGATACGATCTTCCGCCGCGTATTCGATTCAAATCTTGGGTAATTATTCCCGGCGCCGATAACGGCCTGTTAGCCAGATCCTGCCAGATTGGCCCGCATGACAGATGACGGACCGACCAGGGGGCAGCAGACGATGACCGGGGCAAGACTGAGCCAGCGGCAGAAAGCCGCGGTGATCGTGCGGCTTCTTCTGGACGATGACGAGGCGTCCGGCCTTGCGCGGCTGGACAGCGACAGTCAGACATTGGTGGCCGAAGAAATGGCGCGGATGGAACTGGTGGACCGTGACACCCGCGACGCCGTCATCACCGAATTCTGCGACCGGCTGGAATCGGTGGGCGTGACCTTTCCCGGCAATCTCGACGGCACGCTGGCGATGCTGGGCGCACGATTGTCGGAAGACAGCGTTGACCGGCTGCGGCGGCTGTCGGCGATGTCCGGCAAGGGCGATCCCTGGACCCGCCTTGCCAGCCAGCCCGTCAATCGGCTTATCGCGGTGGCCAATTCGGAATCGGTCGAAATCGTCGCGCTGATGCTGGCCAAGCTGCCGGTTTCGAAGGCGTCCGAGACATTTTCCGCCCTGTCGCGCGAACGTGCGCATGAGGTTGCGCAGGCAATCTCGATGACCGGCGGCGTCAGCGCACAGGCCCTGCATCGCGTGGGTCTGGTGCTGCTGCAGGCGGCCGAGGCCCTGCCGCGACCGGCGATCGAAACCCCGGCCAGCGAACGGATGGGGGCGATTCTGAATTTCGCCGCCGCTGATCTGCGCGAAGAGGTTCTGGACAATCTGGACCGGCAGGATGCCGACTTCGCCGGCGGCGTGCGCCGCGCGATCTTTACCTTCGATCACATCCCGCGCCGTGTCCAGGCCCGCGACTTGCCGCGCATCGTCCGCGAGGTCGAGCAGCCCGTGCTGCTGCGCGCGTTGTCAGCCGGTTCCGATGCCGACGCGGCGGCTGCCGAATTCATCCTTTCGAACCTCTCTCAACGCATGGCCGACGGATTGCGCGACGAACGCGAGGGACTGAGCAACCTTCGCCCCGCCGAAATCGAGGAGGCGACGAAACAGGTGGTGACGGTCATCCGCAGGCTGGAAACCGAAGGTGAGATCACGCTGATCCCGATGGCCGAGGAGGAAGATAACTGACCCCCGGCCGATTGGCGCGGAGAATCCTGTCACCACCGCGATCATTCTGGCGGACTGCAACCGAAGGACCCGGCGGAACGACACGGCCTCTTGCGTCGCCGGACCGGCGATCCGATAAGATCTGCCGGAGCCTGCCTTGACCAACCTGATCGCGTATATTCTGTTTGCCCTGATCGTCGCGATTTTCGCCGCCGATCATTTCCTTCTGAACCTGGGACTGCCGGTCATGGTCGGCAAGGCGATGGATCGCTTTATCGAATATCTCAGCTTCTGGCGCTGAAAGCCTTGGGCCCGGTGCAAGGGCTATGGGGTGGCCTCGTGACGAAGTTCGCAACAACGAGGGATTTGCATCCGCGAGAAGCGCAGGCTAGAGCATGGCGCAACGTCATCTGGTCGGGAGAGATAACCATGGCAGTCAAGGTCGCCATCAACGGTTTCGGTCGCATCGGGCGCAACGTGCTGCGCGCCATCATCGAATCGGGCCGCACCGATATCGAGGTGGTCGCCATCAATGATCTGGGCCCGGTCGAGACCAATGCCCACCTTCTGCGCTATGACAGCGTGCATGGCCGCTTTCCGGCCACGGTGACGGTCAGCGGCGATACGATCGATGTGGGTCGCGGCCCGATCAAGGTCACCGCGATCCGCAATCCGGCCGATCTGCCCTGGGCCGAAATCGACGTCATCATGGAATGCACCGGCATCTTCGCCTCGAAGGAGAAATGCCAGCCGCATCTGACGACCGGCGCCAAGCGCGTGCTGATCTCGGCCCCCGGCGAAGGCGCCGACAAGACCATCGTCTTCGGCGTCAACGATGACACGCTGACGGCCGAGGATCTGGTCGTCTCGAACGCAAGCTGCACCACCAATTGCCTGGCGCCCGTCGCCAAGGTGCTGAACGACGCGATCGGCATCGACCGCGGCTTCATGACCACGATCCATTCCTATACCGGCGACCAGCCGACGCTGGACACGATGCACAAGGATCTGTATCGCGCCCGCGCCGCCGCCTTGTCGATGATCCCCACCTCCACCGGCGCCGCAAAGGCCGTGGGCCTGGTGCTGCCGGAACTCAAGGGCCGTCTGGACGGTGTGGCGATCCGTGTGCCGACACCCAATGTCTCGGTCGTCGATCTGGTCTTCGAGGCCAAGCGCGAGACCAGCGTCGAGGAAATCAACCAGGCGATCAGGGCCGCCGCCGATGGATCGCTGGACGGTATTCTGGGCTATACCGAGGAAAAGCTCGTTTCGTCGGACTTCAACCACGATCCGCGTTCCTCGGTATTCCACATGGACCAGACCAAGGTCATGGAAGGCAAGCTGTGCCGCATTCTGACCTGGTATGACAATGAATGGGGCTTTTCGAACCGCATGTCCGATACGGCGGTCGCGATGGGCAGGCTGATCTGAAACCGGGACAGCCGGAAAAGTGCCGCGGCGGGGCTATGGCCCCGCCGTTTTCATCTGGTCCTTCAGGTCTTTATTCCAGATAGATCATCTTGCGTGTCATGCCGCCATCGACCACGAA
>NZ_DHXG01000081.1:16262-32648 GCF_002413585.1 Paracoccus sp. UBA5162 | reverse complement strand
AGCGCCGCGATGTCCTGCGGCGTGCCGACGCGGCCGACCGGATGCTGTGCCTTGTCGCTCCGCGAATGATCCGGGTCGCTGCGCTCTGACCGCTTCTGCCAGGGGCCGGTCTCGATCCAGCCGGGCAGGATGCAGTTCGCGCGAATCTGCGGCCCCAGACTGATGGCCAGCGCATGGGTCAGCGCACAGAGTCCGCCCTTGGCTGCGGCATAGGCTTCGCAATCGGGTTCCGACTGCAAAGCCCGTGTCGAGGCGATGGTGACGATGGAACCGCGCGCCCGGCGCAACAGCGGCACGGCGCCGCGAATGCACAGGAACGCGCCGGTCAGATGGCTGTCCTGCCATTCTCGCCATTCCGACAGCGACAGATCCTCGACCGGCCCGCTGACAGGATCGGCGATACCCGCATTCGAGACCAGAAGATCCAGCCCTGCCCCGGCCAGCCAATCAGCCAGCGTCGCGAAACCCTGATGAACGGATGCCTCATCGGCCACATCCACGGGCAGCGCAAGACTGCCTGGAAGCGTGTCCGAGACCTCATCAACCGCCTCGGCGTCCTTGTCGAAGATCGCGACCTTCCAGTCGTTCTCGACCAGTCGGTCGGCGATGCCGCGGCCAATCCCCTGAGCCCCACCGGTAATCAGTGCTGTGCGTGTCATCCCTGTCCTCACCCTGGTCCGGCGGCAAAACACGCCAGGGGCCGAACCCGTTCCCGGTCAGCGCCGGCTGCGGGTCAGACGGCGCGAATTCGCGCGGGTGCGCTTGCCATAGGGGCGCAGGCCGGCGGAAAGAACGCGATCGGCGCTGGCTCCGCTGCCGGCGACGCGGACCATGGCAAAGATCGCCTCGGATGCCGCCGCCTGCTTCTCGGCGATCATGCGAAGCGGTTCGCCCGGCGACTGGACCATCAAGCCCATCATGCCCGCCATGCGCAACCCGATCACCGTCTGCGATTCGATGGAAAGCCGTGCCATCTGCGCCCAAAGGCGCATGGGATTGCCTGCTACCTGACCAATATTCAACGAATTCATGCCATCCCGTCCTGATTATTGCAGAATGTGCATAACACGCTGCTGAGTCAATGTGGGACGGGCGGGCGGCAAGGACAAGGCACTGTTTCAAGGCGACACCGCGAAATCGGATCGCGCATGCTTGGCAACCGTCTGCTGCCGTGTATAGAGGCAGGCATCATGACCGACAGCCTGACCCTCCGCCGCCCCGACGATTGGCACCTGCATCTGCGTGACGGCGCGATGCTGGACGCCGTGGCGCCCCATTCCGCCGGTTTCGGCCGCGCGATCATCATGCCGAATCTGGTGCCTCCGATCGTGACCGGGGCCGAGGCCGCCGCCTATCGCGACCGCATCCTGGCCGCGCTGCCCGAAGGCAGCGCGCTTCAGCCGCAGATGACATTGTATCTGACCGACACGACCGATCCGGCGGATGTGGTCGCCGCACATCGAGACGGGATCATCCGCGCGGTCAAGCTGTATCCGGCCGGGGCAACCACCAATTCCGCCAGCGGCGTGACCGACATGGCCCGGATCCGGCCGGTTCTGGACGCGATGGCCGAGGCGGGCATTCCGCTTTGCGTTCACGGCGAGGTCACCGACGCGGAGGTCGATATCTTCGACCGCGAGGCCGTCTTCATCGACCGCGTGCTGGATCCGATCCGTCGCGCCACCCCCGGCCTGACCGTCGTGATGGAGCATATCACCACCAGCGACGGCGTGGCCTATATCCGTGACGGCGGCCCCGGTCTGGGCGCCACGATCACCACGCATCATCTGGTCATCAACCGCAACGCCATCCTCGCAGGCGGCATTCGACCACATTATTACTGCCTGCCGGTGGCCAAACGCGAATCGCACCGCCTGGCGCTGCGCGAGGCCGCGACCAGTGGCGAGGGGCGGTTCTTCCTGGGCACCGACAGCGCGCCGCATCCCGACCGCGCCAAGCTGCAACCCTGCGGCTGCGCCGGCTGCTTTACCGCGCCCAACACGATGTCGATCCTGGCTCATGTCTTCGAGGAAGAAGACGCGCTGGACCGGCTGGAAGCCTTTGCCAGCCTCAACGGCGCCGCCTTCTATGGTCTGCCCGCCAACGAGGACCGCATCCGACTGGTCAAGCGCGATGTGCCGGCCCGATATCCGGCCACGATCACGGCGGGCAAAGAGACCGTGACGGTCTTCGATCCCTTCTTCACGCTGTTCTGGCACCTGGAGGATTCATGAGCCTGCCCTACCCCGCGCGCGAGGAAATCGCCCGGCTCTCGGCCCGGATGCTGCTGGAAATCAAGGCCGTCGATTTCAACGCCGAGACGCCGTTCACCTATGCCTCGGGGCTCAGGGGGCCGACCTATGTCGATTGCCGCCGGATCGTCAGCTTTCCGCGCGTGCGCCAGACGCTGCTGGATTTCATGGCCGCGACGGTGATGCGCGATGCCGGTTTCGAGGCTTTCGACAATATCGCGGGCGGCGAGACGGCAGGCATTCCCTTCGCCGCCATGATGGCCGAACGCATGGCCCTGCCGATGACCTATGTGCGCAAGAAGCCGAAGGGCTATGGCCGCAATGCCCGAATCGAGGGCGTGATGGAGGAGGGCCAGCGGGTGCTGCTGGTCGAGGACCTGACGACCGACGGCGGCAGCAAGCTGTCCTTTGTCGATGCCATCCGCGAAACCGGCGCAACCTGCGCGCACACGGCGGTGATCTTCTACTACGGTATCTTCCCCGAAACGACCCGGCGACTGGCCGATCACGGCGTCAGGCTGCACCATCTCTGCACCTGGTGGGACGTGCTGGCCGAGGCCCAGGCCGCGCAATCCTTCGACGACCGGACGCTTGCCGAGGTCCGCACCTTCCTGACCGATCCGCGCGGCTGGCAGGCGGCGAATGGCTGACGGGCCGGCTTATCCACAGCCTGTCCACAGGATATCCCGATAGCCGCGCCTGTCCCGATATGAGATAAACGCCCAAACAAGAATCGGCGGGGGCAGCGAGATGAACGGTTTGCGGGCGATCATTCCGGGGCAGGATTCGGCAGCCGAGGAAAAGGCCGCCATCCCCTATTCGCTGGAGGCCGAACAGCAATTGCTGGGCGCGCTTCTGACGAACAACGATGTCTTCGACCGGGTGACGCAGGTCATCAAGCCGGAACATTTCTATCACCCTGTCCATGCCCGCATCTTCGAGATTTGTTCCGAACGGATCCGCAAGAATGCGCTGGCCAGCCCGGTGACGATCAAGGCGTTCCTGGAAAACGACGAGGGGCTGAAGGAACTGGGGGGGCCGGCCTATCTGGCGCGCATGGCCAGCGCCGCGATCTCGGCCTATGCGGCGCGGGATTATGCGCAGATGATCCGCGAATTCGCGCTGCGGCGCGAACTGATCCAGTTGGGCCATGACATCTCGTCGCGCGCCTCGACGGTCGAGGTGGGCGACGATGCCGAGGAACAGATCAAGGTCGCCGAACAGACGCTGTATCAACTGGGCGAACAGGGTGTGGCGGAGCGCGGATTCCAGTCCTTCCTGAAGGCGGTGACGGGTGCGGTTCAGGTGGCCAATGCCGCCTATCAGCGGGACGGCAAGCTGTCCGGGATTTCGACCGGGCTCGTGGATCTGGACGGCAAGATGGGCGGTCTGAACAATTCCGACCTGATCATCATCGCCGGGCGTCCCTCGATGGGCAAAACCTCGCTGGCAACCAATATCGCCTTCAACATCGCCCGCGCGCACAAGCAGGGCGAACGCGCCGACGGCACCCATGGCACGATCGAGGGCGGCGTGGTCGGCTTTTTCAGCCTCGAGATGTCGGCCGAGCAACTGGCCGCACGGATCCTGTCCGAAGCCGCCGAGGTGCCCAGCGAAAGAATCCGGTCGGGCAATATGGACGAGGGCGAGTTCCGCCGTTTCGTCGAGGCTGCCCATGCGCTTCAGAACTGCCCGCTTTACATCGACGACACCCCCGCCCTGCCGATCAACCAGCTTGCCGCCCGCGCGCGCAAGCTGAAGCGGGTGCATGGCCTGGATGTGCTGATGGTGGATTATCTGCAGCTTCTGAAAGCCGCATCCGCCAAGGACAGCCGCGTCAACGAGGTCAGCGAGATCACGCAGGGGCTGAAGGCCGTCGCCAAGGAATTGAACATCCCCGTCATCGCCCTGTCGCAGCTGTCGCGTCAGGTCGAGAATCGCGAGGACAAGCGCCCGCAGCTTTCCGACCTGCGCGAATCAGGGTCCATCGAACAGGACGCCGATATCGTGATGTTCGTGTTCCGCGAGGAATATTATCGCGAACGTGAAAAACCCTCGGACAGCGATCTGGATGCGATGGCGAAGTGGCAACAGATCATGGAACAGGTCCATGGCAAGGCCGAGGTAATTCTGGGCAAGCAGCGCCACGGCCCCATCGGCACGGTCGAACTGTCCTTCGAGGGCCAGTTCACGCGTTTTGGCAACCTGGCGAAGGACCGTCAGAGCCAATGGGACTGAACCCGCCCGTTCCGGTCACGCGGCAGGTCTGCTTGCCGCTGACCTGTTCGGGCGCGTGGTTCGTGTTCCATGACCGGAACTGATCGCGGCAAACGGACTGCGCCGCATATCCTGACGCTGATCGCGCTGTCGGGCGTCGCCGCGCTGTCGATGAACGTGTTCCTGCCCTCGCTTCCCGGCATGGCACGGGACTTCGGCGTGGATTATGCGGTCATGCAGCTTTCGGTTTCGGCCTATATCGGGGCCAGCGCGGTGCTGCAATTGCTGGCCGGGCCGGTCAGCGACCGCTATGGCCGACGACCGGTCGTGCTGGTGGGCCTCGTGATCTTCCTGCTTGCCACGCTTGGAACGCTGACGGCACGCGATGCGGGGCTGTTCCTGCTGTTCCGGCTGATCCAGTCTGCAATCGCCGTCTGCATGCTGGTCCCGCGCGCCGTCGTGCGCGACATGTTCGATGGCAACCGCGCGGCCTCGATGATCGGCTATGTCACGATGGGCATGTCGGTGGTGCCGATGATCGCGCCGGTAATCGGCGGGGTTCTGGACGAGGCCTTCGGCTGGCGCGCGAATTTCGCCGTCATGGGCCTGCTGGGACTGGTGGTTCTTGCCGTCGCCTGGCGTGATCTGGGCGAGACCGTGCGCGGCGGCGGCATCCCCTTGCGCGAACAGGTCGCCAATTACCCTGTGCTGGCGCGGTCCGTTCGCTTCTGGGGTTATTGCGGGGCGGCGACCATGGCGTCCGGCAGTTTCTTCGCCTATCTGGGCGGCGCGCCCTTCGTGGGCGGGCAGGTCTTCGGCCTGAGCCCGGCGGAAGTGGGTTACTTCTTCGCCGCGCCCTCGATCGGATACCTGACGGGCAATTTCCTGTCTGGCCGCTTCTCGGCGATGCTGGGTCTGAACAGAATGATCCTTTACGGCACGGCGATCAGCCTCGCGGCTTTGTTCCTGTCGCTGATCACGACGCTGACGGGCCTGACGAATCCCTGGACATTTTTCGGAGCGATTGCCGTCATGGGGCTGGGCAACGGCCTGGTTCTGCCCAACGCCAATGCCGGCATGATGAGCGTCCGCCCGGAACTGGCCGGCACCGCCAGCGGTCTGGGCGGGGCGCTGGCCGTCGCCGGAGGCGCCGCCCTCTCGGCCCTGGCCGGGGCGCTGTTGCAGCCCGGCTCAGGCGCCACGCCGCTGCTGACCATCATGGTGATGTCGGCGGCGGGCTCGCTGGCCTCGATCCTGTGGGTGCTGCGGCGCGAAAGACGCTTGGGGACGATCCGGCACACCGCAACCGGATCTTAATCCTTCTGGTCCATGGTGCGGCCATGTCGAACCTCGCCCGATCCTTTCCGCCAGCCCGCCCCGCACCGTCGCGGGCGCTTGCCGGGCGCCCTTTGCAAAGGCTACAGCCTGCTTTGCAAAGAACGGGGGCGATCATGGCGGTTCAGAAAATCTATGCGGGTACATCCCTGCGCGAAACCCGCGCCCGGTCAGGGTTGACCCAGCGGGTCTTCGCGGAACGGCTGGGGATCTCGTTGCCCTATCTGTCGCAGATGGAGAACAATCACCGTCCGATCTCGGCCGGGGTGCTGCTGCGGCTGGCACAGGAATTCGGCGTCGATCTGACCACGCTTTCGGCGGGCGATGCGGAACGCATGGTCATCGACATGCAGGAGGCCCTGGCCGATCCGATCTTCGACACCGCGCCGCCGCTGAATGATCTGCGTCTGGCCGCGACGAACGCGCCCAGTCTGGCGCGCGCCTTTCTGGACCTCTACCGCGCCCACCGGCAGGGACAAGAGCGGCTGGCCGCCCTGGACGAGGCGATCGGCGCGGCCGGGCAGAATGCGCTTTCGACCCCGTGGGAGGAGGTCCGCGACTTTTTCCACTATTGCGACAATTACATCGACGCGGTGGACCGTGCGGCCGAACGGTTCGCCTGCCCCGACGGCGTGCGGGCCGATCCATGGCAGGCGGCGGTCTCGGCCCTGGCAAAATCGGGCATCCGCATCCGCGAGATGGAATTGCCCGCCAATGCCGTGTTCCGGCGCAGCGGCAACGAGATTCACCTCAATGCCGCAGCCGAATCCGCCACCCGCGTCTTCCAGCTTCTGCACCTGGTGGCGGTGGAACGCCAATCCGACCTGCTGGAGGCAATGCTGGATCTGGCCCGTTTCCGTGACCCCGCCGCGCGAGAGATCGCCCGCGTCGGGATGGCCAACTACTTTGCCGGCGCCGCTCTGATGCCCTACCGCGCCTTCCTGGCGGCCGCGCAGGCGGAACGGCACGATCTGGAGCGGCTGGCGCATCTTTTCGGCGCCTCGCTGGAACAGGTCGCACATCGCCTGTCAACCCTGCAGCGGCCCGGCGCGAAAGGCGTGCCATTCTTCTTCGTCAGGGTCGATCAGGCGGGCACGATCACCAAACGTCATTCCGCCACGCGCCTGCAATTCGCGCGTTTCGGCGGCGCATGTCCGCTGTGGAACGTCCACCGCGCCTTTGAACAGCCCCGGCATTTCCTGCGGCAACTGGCCGAAACACCCGACGGCGTCCGCTATCTGCTTCTGGCGCGCGACGTGTCGAAACATGCGGGCGCCTTCGATGCCCCTGTGCGCCGCTTTGCCATCGGCCTGGGCTGCGAGATCGGTCACGCGGGCAAGCTCGTCTATGGCGACGGCCTGGATCTGTCCCGCCCGCGGGCGTTCGAGCCGATCGGCATCTCGTGCCGGATTTGTCCGCGCAGGGATTGTCACCAGCGCTCGGTTCCGCCGATCGATCGGCCCCTGCGCATACCAACCGACCGAAACGGGCCGCTTCCCTATGAAATTGCGTGAAGACTTTGGCGAATGGCTGCCGGTTTCGGCGGAATCCCGCCCGCAAAGGCATGTATCCGCGCATCTGCAACGGGCCCGGCGGATGACCTGTTGCCATCAGGGCACAGGTCTTGTTTACCGACCTCCGAATGGAACCAAAGCGATCCGGCCAGACTGGAAACAGGGTCGCGGGACCGGGGGACTGGACTTGTCGAAGAAGTTGCTGAATGGCCTGAACGCCTCACTTGAACGTCTTCTGCCCGAACAGCGTCTGTTCCTTCGATCCGATGACAGCACCCGCTTCCTGCGCCTGCGCCCCGTGACCCAGCTTGTCGGAATCGGCGGGGTGACACTGGGCCTTGGCTGGATGCTGGTGGCAAGTTCGATCCTCGTGATCGATGCGGTCAGTTCCGGATCCTCGCGCGAACAGATGCTGCGTGTCCAGGCCGCGTTCGAGGAACGCCTGGATCAGCTGTCTGCGGAACGCGATGCCCGTGCGGCCGAGGCGGTGGCGGCGCAGAGCCGCTTTTCGGTGGCGCTGGATCAGGTTTCGCAGATGCAGTCACAGCTTCTGGCATCGGAAGAAAAACGGCGAGAGCTGCAAAGCGGTCTGACCACCGTGCAATCGACCCTGCGTGACGCGATCGGCGAGCGCGACGGATCCCTGCATGCCGCCGGCGCCGCCGACAGCCCGTCCGGCGATGCGGACCGAAGCAAGGATGTCACCGTCGCGCTGGACATCCTGTCGGGCGAGCTTCGCGACACCGCACAGGCACGGACCAAGGCCCAGAAGGACGCGGCCGAAGCGCGCGGCGAGGCCGAAAGAATGGCCGCCGAACGCGACGCGATCGTGGCCCGAAACGACGAAATCCTGGCCCAGGTCGAGGATGCCATGTCGGTTTCGGTCGAACCGCTGGACAAGGTTTTCCGCGCGATCGGGGTGGACCCCGATGACATGCTGTCGGAAATTCGCAAGGGCTATTCCGGCCAGGGCGGTCCGCTGACGCCGATGTCCTACTCGACCCGCGGCGACGCGGCGCTGCGCCAGGGCGAGACCAAGGCGAACCAGATCCTCGTGACGCTGGACCAGATCAACACCTATCGCATTGCGATGGAAAAGCTTCCTTTCGCGACGCCGCTGAAGGCCTCTTACCGGCTCACTTCGAGCTTCGGTCGTCGCTGGGGGCGGATGCATAATGCGTTGGACATGGCCAGCCCGACCGGCACCAAGGTCTATGCGCCCGGCGACGGTGTCGTGATATTCGCCGGCCGGCAGGGGGCATATGGCAACCTGATCAAGATCGAACACGAACTGGGCGTCGAGACACGCTATGCCCATCTGTCGAAAATTGGCGTGAAGGTTGGGCAAAGGGTGTCGCAAGGCGACCCGATCGGTGATATTGGCAGCACCGGACGCTCGACCGGGCCGCATCTTCATTACGAAGTGCGCATGAAAGGCCGGGCGGTGGACCCGATGAGTTTCATCAAGGCAGCAAGCAATGTTCAGTAAGACCCGCGTGACCGAAAACCGTCCTCAACAGAATGCCGCCGCCGCAGGCGACGAGCCCGTCAAAGCCCCCGCCCCGGCGCAGGAACAGCGTGCCTCGGGTGGCGAGACCGCGGCGACCCCGCAGCCCCCGCGCAAGCAGGCAAGCCCGTCGGTCCTGTCCTCGGACCTGATCGTAACCGGCAATATCCGCACCGACGGCGATATCCAGATCGAAGGCAAGGTCGAAGGCGACGTGCGCGCCCGCCAGTTGACGGTGGGCGAAACCGCTACGATCAACGGCGAGATCATGGGCGACGAAATCATCGTGAACGGTCGCGTGGTCGGCCGGGTGCGCGGGCTGAAGGTCCGGCTTTCGGCCGCGGCCCGGGTCGAGGGCGACATCATCCACAAGACCATCGCCATCGAATCGGGTGCGCATTTCGAAGGCTCGGTCCAGCGTCAGGACGATCCCCTGGCCGATGGCGCGACCAAGAAACTGGCCCCGCCCGCAGGCAATTGAAGACCGCCGGCACGGCTTTTGTGATTGGCCTGCGTGACCGGCCGTTTCGCCACCCCGCGCCCGGCCTGACGCGGAACCGGCGCCGTTCTCGGCAGCCATGACGGGTCCGCGCACCATCCTGATCACCGGCGCTGGCAGCGGGATCGGCCGGGCCACTGCGCGGCATTTCCTGCGCGCGGGTTGGCGCACGGGTCTGATCGGACGTCGGCGTGCGGCGCTGGAAGACACGTCCGAAGACGCGGCCAATGCGCTGATCCTGCCCTGCGATGTCAGCGCGGAAGCAGAGGTCCGGCAGACATTCGATCGGGCCATGGCGGCCTGGGGTCGGCTGGACGTCCTGTTCAACAATGCCGGACAGGCGCTGGCGGCGGCCCTGCCCGATGCGGTTTCGGCCAGCGACTTTCGCCGCATCATCGACGTCAACGTGACCGGCATGTTCCTGTGCGCAAGCGCCGCTTTTCGCATCATGCGCGATCAGGACCCGCAAGGCGGACGGATCATCAACAACGGGTCGATCTCGGCCCATGCGCCACGTCCGGGTTCGATCGCCTATACGACCTCCAAACATGCCGTGACCGGCCTGACGAAATCGCTGTCGCTGGACGGACGGCCCTTCGACATCGCTTGCGGCCAGATCGACATCGGCAATGCGGCCAGCGAATTGCTGGCCCAGGTCAGCCGGCGTCAGGCCGAGCCCGAACCGATGATCGATGTCGCCACCGTGGCTGATGCGGTGCTGCACATGGCCTCGGTTCCGGATGGTGCCAACGTTCAGTTCATGACCGTGATGGCCACCAGGATGCCCTTCATCGGACGCGGCTGATCGAGACTGACAGCGGCGTCCGCGGGGGCTGCCGCAACCATGCCGGCCGCGGCCGGTCGTCGGGGCGGTCTGGCGCGGGGTCAGGCAGGGGCCGGCTTGGCGGCATGGGGATCGGTTGAGGATCGGGATCGTCCGAGCGGGTCAATGCAATCTCCCTTCCAGTGCGCCCAGGCAAGGCGCGGATACGCGGCGCCGGACAACATGGCAGATCACTCGAACCGCGCGACCAGCGCCTGCGCCACCCGCGGGGTCACGAACTTCGAGATATCACCGCCCAGTCGTGCGATTTCCTTGACCAGTTTCGATGCGATCGCCTGACGGCGGGCGTCAGCCATCAGGAACACGGTCTCGATACTGGCATCCAGTGCACGATTCATGCCGACCATCTGGAATTCGTATTCGAAATCGGCAACGGCGCGCAGCCCCCGCACAATGACGGTGGCACCGACATCGCGGGCGCAATCGATCAGCAGATTATCGAACGGATGAACCAGGATTTCGCCGCCGGTGCGCGCGGCGATCTCGTCACATTCGGCGCGCACCATATCGACCCGCGCTTGCAGATCGAACAACGGCGCCTTGTCGCGGTTGATCGCCACCCCGATCACCAGCCGATCGACCAGAGCCATCGCACGCTGGATGATATCGACATGGCCAAGCGTGATCGGATCGAATGTACCGGGATAAAGGCCTATGCGCATCATCCGCTGTCCCCGTTGAAGATAGCCGTCAGCCAAAGCCCATTTTTCACCGAAAGGCAAGTATTTGCCAGAATTTCGCGGCGCGTCAGCTGCCCATGATCATGCCGGTCAGCGCGTCCTTTTCCGCCGCCAGTTCCTTCAGGCGGCCGCTGACCGCATCGCCGATCGAAATGAGCCCCAGCATGTGTCCGGAATCGTCCACCACCGGCAAATGGCGAAACCGCCCCTGGGTCATGCGTTCAAGGATGGTCAGCGCGTCTTCGCCCGTGGTGCAGGTCTGGACGGCGCGGGTCATCACCTTGCCCAGCGGCGTGTCCAGAACGCCGGACCCGTGCGCGCCCAATTGCCGCACCACGTCGCGTTCGGACAGGATGCCTTCCGGTGTGCGGCCATCGCTGGACACGACCACCGCGCCGATGCGCTGGTCGGCCAGAAGCTTCACGGCTTCCGCCAAAGTCGCCTCGGGCTTGATGGTGATGATCGTTCCGGCCTCGATCCCGGCCTTGCCGGAATCGCTTTTCATCGACAGCAATTGTCTGACCAGCATCGCAAATCCCCTTCTCACCGCGTGGTTGATTTCATCTTTCGCCTCACCGGGCCCTGCGTCAAGCCCGACGATCGCGGTCCGCGGGAAGCCGCGCCTCCAGCCGCGCCACTTCGGCACGCAATCCCTGGGACAGCATCTCGGCAAGGCGCGTCAGGCGGCGCGACCGGCGATCGTCCGCGTGGCGGATCAGCCAGAAGCTGCGCCGCAGCGCGATGCGCTGTGGCAGCACGATGCGGACGCCCGGCGCGAAGGGCAGCGCGAAATCGTGAACGATGCCAAGTCCCGCGCCGGCCCGGATCGCCTGCATTTGAACCGAAACCGAATTCGAGGTGATCGCGGCACTGTCGGCCCCCGTCTCGGAAAGGTAATCCAGTTCGCGGTCGAAGATCATGTCGGGGATGTAGCCG
This sequence comes from Paracoccus sp. UBA5162, assembly GCF_002413585.1. Taxonomy (NCBI): domain Bacteria; kingdom Pseudomonadati; phylum Pseudomonadota; class Alphaproteobacteria; order Rhodobacterales; family Paracoccaceae; genus Paracoccus; species Paracoccus sp. UBA5162. Next base: position 20,864 of record NZ_DHXG01000081.1, on the reverse strand, counting down.
ATCAGGCGATGCCGGTGCAGATCGGCAAGTTCGGCGATCGGCGGATGGGCGCGCAGGTAATCATCATGTCCGGCCAGGTGCAGTTGGTAATCGACCAGCCGCTGCACGCTTAGCCGTCCGGTGTCGGGGGGCGAGACGGCGATGGCCATGTCGGCCTCGCGCCGGGACAGGTTCACCACACGGGGCAGCGCGACGATCTGGATCTCGAGCCCCGGATGCACCGCGCAGATATCGCGCAGGACCTGTGGCAGCAGGTAATTCGCACAGCCGTCGGGCGCGCCGATCCGCAACTGCCCGCTGATGCCGGCTTCGCCATGGGTGGCCTCGGCCGCAGCCAGCGCTGCCTTTTCCGCCGCCTCGGCGGGGGCGACCAGACGCGCGCCCTCGGCCGTCATCGCATAGCCCTGCGGGGTCTTGGCAAACAATGTCGCGCCGACGGCCCGTTCCAGCCGCGCGATCCTGCGGCCGATTGTCGAAGCATCCATCCCCAGGCGGCGCCCCGCACCCGACAGGCTTTCGGTTCTGGACACGGACAGAAAGATGCGCAGGTCGTCCCAGTCCATTCGATTAATCCTTGCGAAAACGCAAAACGCTTTTGCCATCATGCCCCTTTTCCCGGCATTTCCGCAAGGCTATCCTGACCGCAAGTCATGAATGGAGGATGCGATGAAAGAGATTCACCACTGGATCGACGGCAAGGAGGCGGAAGGTGGCTCAGGCCGTTTCGCGGATGTGTTCAACCCGGCCACCGGCGAGGTTCAGGCCAAGGTGGCGCTGGCCAGAAAGGACGAACTGGATGCCGCCGTAGCCAGCGCCGCCAAGGCCCAGCTTGGCTGGGGCGCGACCAATCCGCAGCGTCGCGCGCGGGTGATGATGAAATTCGTCGACCTGCTGAATCGCGACATGGACAAGCTGGCCGAGGCATTGTCGGCCGAGCACGGCAAGACCTTTCCCGATGCCAAGGGCGACGTGCAGCGCGGGCTGGAGGTGATCGAATTCTGCATCGGCGCGCCGCATCTGCTGAAGGGCGAATATACGGACAGCGCCGGGACAGGCATCGACATGTATTCCATGCGTCAGCCGCTGGGCGTCGTCGCGGGCATCACGCCGTTCAACTTTCCGGCGATGATTCCGCTGTGGAAGATGGGGCCGGCACTGGCGGCGGGCAACGCGATGATCCTGAAACCGTCCGAGCGTGACCCCTCGGTCCCGCTGATGCTGGCTGCGCTGCTGAAAGAGGCGGGACTGCCCGACGGCGTGTTGCAGGTCGTCAACGGCGACAAGGAAAGCGTGGATGCGATCCTCGACAATCCCGTCATCCAGGCGGTTGGATTCGTCGGCTCGACCCCGATCGCGCAATATATCTATGAACGCGCGACGGCCAACGGCAAGCGGGCGCAATGTTTCGGCGGTGCCAAGAACCACATGATCATCATGCCGGATGCCGATCTGGATCAGGCGGCCGATGCGCTGGTCGGTGCAGGCTTCGGCGCGGCAGGCGAACGCTGCATGGCGATTTCGGTCGCGGTGCCGGTGGGCGAGGAAACCGCCGATGCGCTGATCGAAAAGCTGGTGCCGCGGATCGAGAAGCTGAAGGTCGGCCCCTACACCGCCGGCGATGATGTGGATTACGGCCCCGTCGTGACCAAGGCCGCGATGGAGAACATCCGGCGGCTGGTCCAGACCGGCATCGATCAGGGCGCCGAACTGGTTGTCGATGGCCGTGACTTCGCGCTGCAGGGTTATGAAGACGGCTTTTTCGTCGGTCCGCACCTGTTCGACCGCGTGACGCCGGACATGGACATCTACCGGACCGAGATTTTCGGCCCGGTCCTGTCCACCGTCCGCGCCGGGTCCTATGAAGAGGCCATCGGCCTTGCCATGGACCACGAATATGGCAACGGCACGGCGATCTTCACCCGCGACGGCGACACGGCACGCGATTTCGCCAACCGGATCAATATCGGCATGGTGGGGATCAACGTCCCGATCCCGGTGCCGCTGGCCTATCACACTTTCGGCGGATGGAAGAAATCGGGCTTCGGAGACCTGAACCAGCACGGCCCCGATGCCTTCCGCTTCTACACCCGGACCAAAACGGTCACAGCGCGCTGGCCGTCGGGAATCAAGGAAGGCGGAGAGTTCAATTTCAAGGCGATGGATTGACGAGAAAAGGCGGCTGCGCGAACGCGGCCGCCTTTTTCTTCAAATCTTGCAAGTCCCGCCGATCAGGCCTTCTTGCGTCTGCGCAGCGCGGCGAATCCGCCCAGGCCACCCATGAGCAGCAGCGCCGAGGCCGGCAGAGGCACAGGCGCCAGTTTCGGGATCCCGTAGAGATTGGCATGAGACAATCCGCTGCCCTGTTTGGGCGTGATCACGAAGTCGAAGATACCGTCTGTCGAAATCTTGAAGGCGGCCCAGGACAGCGAGGTCTTGTTGCCGATCTTCAGTGCCAGGATCAGGCCGCTATAGGGCGACACATCTCCGACCGTGACCTTTCCGACCACGGATTGACCAACGGTGGAACTGCCGTTCGAGGTGACGCCGCCATCCTTCGCACCGCCCGACTCGCTGGTATTGTCGAGGAAAGTCAGTCCGGTGATGACCGGACCGCTCACCAGCGTGAAGGTATTTTTGCCGGTGGTCTGACCGTTCAGGATCGGATCCTGTTTCACATTGCCGTTGATGTTGCCCGAGCCGTAGGCATAGCATTCGACGGTCGCGGAACCCGACGTCACGGTGACGGTCTTGGTGTCACCCGTCGCTGGGCCGCAAGTCGCAGCCGAGGCGCCGGACGCCGCCACGGCCATGAAGGCCCCCACGGCGGCTTCTTTCCAATATTTCAACTGAACCTCTCCATCGGAAAAACACATGTTCTTTTCGTTTACCGCGTGTCGGGCACCTTGTCGACATGATTGCATCGATCCAGGCACAACCCAGAGGCGACGGAAATACAGTACAAACGCCCAGGATTGCAGGATTTTCCAGTCGAAGAATGAACCGGACACTTGGCTGCTGAAATCGAATGATCTTTCGTGCGAATGTACAGGTGAATCGGAACCGGCACAGTCGGAAATTCACGAAAACGTGATGCTCCTTCATGCCGGCGATCGACCATTCTGCAAACGATGCGAGCGCAACCACGTCATGGAAGAACCCGAATTCAGCCTGGGCATCGAGGAAGAATATCTGCTGGTTGATGCCGAATCGGGCGAACTGGCACAGGCGCCCGATGCCCTGATGCAAGCCTGCAAGACCGAACTGGACGATCAGGTCAGCCCCGAATTCCTGCGCTGCCAGATCGAGGTCGGCACACCGGTCTGCGCCAATATCGGCGACGCCCGCACCCATCTGCGCCATCTGCGCGCCACGATCGCGCGGCAGGCGGCACAATTCGGCCTGGCTCCGATCTCGGTCGGCTGCCATCCTTTCGGCAACTGGCGCGACCAGCATCACACTGACAAGGACCGCTATCACCAATTGTCGCGCGACATGGCCGGGGTGGCGCGGCGAATGCTGATCTGCGGGATGCATGTCCATGTCGGCCTGGACGACAAGGCACAGCGGATCGACCTGATGAACCAGTTGTCCTATTTCCTGCCGCATCTTCTGGCGCTGTCGGCGTCCAGCCCGTTCTGGCAGGGTGTGGACAGCGGCCTCGCATCCTATCGCACGACGGTCTTCGGGGACATGCCGCGCACCGGTCTGCCGCCGAGGCTGAGCAGTTGGGACCAGTTCGATCGCTCGGTCGGATTGTTGATCGAACTGGGCATCGTCGAGGATGCCAGCAAGATCTGGTGGGATCTGCGCCCCTCTGCCAGTTTTCCGACGCTGGAGACGCGGATCTGCGATGCCTGTCCGCGTCTGGACGACACGATCACGCTTGCGGCGCTGATCCAGGCGACGGTGCGAATGCTGTGGCGTCTGGCGCGCGGCAACACCCGCTGGCGCGAATATGACACCTTCCTGCTGGGCGAGAACCGCTGGCGCGCCGTGCGCTATGGCATCTCTGGTGGGATGATCGACTTCGGTGCGGGCAGGATATTGCCGTTTCCGGATCTGGCCGAGGATTGGCTGGCTTTGATCGCTGAGGACGCCGAGGCATTGGGCGGTCAGCCCGCCACCGCGCACCTGCGCGAAATGGCGACGCAGCCCGGCTCGGCGGATCGTCAGCGCACGGTGCTGTCGCGGGCCATGGCCGCCGGGGCCACCCGCGATCAGGCCCTGTGCGAAGTCGTGCGCCATCTCATCGATGAATTCCGACATGATTTGCAGGCAGGGGACGCGGACTTGAACGAAAACGGAAATTCCTGCAATTAAACGGACGTTCAATTCAACCGCTCCGGGGAGGGAGGCAGCCATGGATTTCGCCTTGAGCGAGGAACAGCAGGCCATTTTCGATATGGCCCGCGACTTCGGCCAGCGCCGCATCGCCCCTCATGCGCGCGAATGGGAGGCCGCAGGAACCATCCCGCGCGACCTGTGGACCGAGATCGCGCAGCTTGGCTTCGGCGGGCTTTATGTCGGCGAGGAACATGGTGGTTCAGGACTTGGCCGGCTGGACGCGACGCTGGTCTTCGAGGCGCTGGCCATGGCCGATCC
>NZ_DHXG01000081.1:7432-15875 GCF_002413585.1 Paracoccus sp. UBA5162 | reverse complement strand
GAAACGAAGGCCCGCTGGCTGCCCGGGCTTTGCAGCATGGAGACCATCTTCAGCTATTGCCTGACCGAACCCGGCAGCGGATCGGACGCGGCGGCGCTGCGGACACGCGCCGATCGCACGAACGAGGGCTGGCGGCTGAACGGCACCAAGGCCTTCATCTCGGGCGGCGGCTATTCCGACGCCTATATCGCCATGGTTCGCACCGGCACATCAGGCCCGCGCGGCATCAGCGCGGTGATCGTCGAAAACGGATCTTCCGGTCTGTCCTTCGGATCGCTGGAGGACAAGATGGGCTGGCGCGCGCAGCCGACCACGCAGGTCCAGTTCGACGATTGCCTGGTGCCGGCGGACAACCTGCTGGGCGAGGAAGGCCGCGGCTTTGCCTATGCCATGGCGGGACTGGATGGCGGGCGGCTGAACATCTCGGCCGGGGCGCTTGGCGGGGCGCAGGCGGCGCTGGACGCAACGATGGCCTATATGGGTCAGCGGACAGCCTTCGGTCAAAGCCTCGACCGGTTCCAGGCGCTGCAATTCCGCCTGGCCGAGATGGAGACGGCCCTGCAATCGGCACGCATCTTCCTGCGCCAGGCGGCCTGGAAGCTGGATCAGCAGGCACCGGATGCGACCAAGTTCTGCGCCATGGCCAAGCTGCTTGTGACCGACCGCGCCTTCGAAGTCGCCAATCAATGCCTGCAGCTGCATGGCGGCTACGGCTATCTGGCCGATTACGGGATCGAGAAGATCGTGCGCGATCTGCGGGTGCACCAGATCCTTGAAGGCACCAACGAGATCATGCGACTGATCGTCTCACGTGCCATGCTGGCCGAACGGGGGTAAGGCTTTGGACGATCTGAACATCCGCAAACGCGACCACGCCGGCCGGATCACCTTGACCCGGCCGCGGGCGCTGAACGCGCTGACCCACGAGATGGCGGTGGCGATCCGCACCGCTCTGGAAGACTGGCGCGACGACGCGGACGTCGATCTGATCATCATCGATGCCGAAGGCGATCGCGCCTTCTGCGCCGGCGGCGACATCGCCGCGGTCTATCGCGCCGGCCTGCAAGGCGATCACCGGACGGGCCGCGAGTTTTTCCGCGACGAATACCGGATGAATGCCGCCATTGCGGATTATCCCAAACCTGTCGTCGCCTTCATGCAGGGCTTCGTGATGGGCGGCGGCGTTGGCGTCGGCGGCCATGCGGCCCACCGGATCGTGGGCGACACGACCCGGATCGCCATGCCCGAATCCGGAATCGGGCTGATCCCCGATGTCGGCGGCTCCTGGCTTCTGGGCCGCGCACCGGGAAGGATCGGCGAATATCTGGCCCTGACCGGCGACCGGATGGGCCCCGGTGACGCGATCCATGCGGGTTTCGCCGACAGCTACCTGCCCGAGGCGGAATGGCCTTCCCTGATCGAAGATCTGGAACGGACCGGCGATGCGACAAGGATCGTGGGCGTGGCGCCGCCCTCTGCCCCCCTGGCCCGTCGCGACCTGTCGGCCTTCGGCGAGCGCCGCGTCGGCGACATCGCGGCCGCCCTGGAAAAGATCGGTCAGGAGGATGCGCTGAAACCGATCCGCCGCAACTCTCCCCTGTCGATGGCGGTCGGCCTGGCGCTGGTTCGGACCTCGCGCGGCGACAGGCGGATGCAGGATTCGCTGAGCCGCGAATACCGGTTCACCTATCGCGCGACCGAGGAAAGCGATTTTCTGGAGGGCGTGCGCGCGCAGATCATCGACAAGGATCGCGATCCGAAATGGGCCGCCGATGCGTCGGATGCGCATGTCCAGGCGCTGATGGCGCCGCTGGGGGATGAGGAACTGATCTGGGAGGAAGGATCATGAAAATCGGATTCATCGGGCTGGGCAACATGGGCGCGCCGATGGCCGCCAATCTGGCCGAGGCCGGACATGAAGTGGTGGGTTACGACACCGCCGCCCCCGAACCGGCCGGCGTCATCGCCGCCGCCAGCGCAGCCGAGGCCGTGCGCGGCGCGGAGGTGATCATCACCATGCTGCCAAATGGTGCGATCCTGCGATCCGTCGCCGATCAGGTCATCCCCGCCATGCAGCCGGGCGCAGTGTTCTGCGACTGCTCGACGGTGGATGTGGACAGCGCCCGCGCGGTGGCCGATCAGGCCCGCGCTGCGGGACTGGGCGCGCTGGATGCGCCGGTCTCTGGCGGGATCGGCGGCGCGCAGGCGGGCAGCCTGACCTTCATGGTCGGCGGCGATGACGCCTCGTTCGCCCTTGTCCTGCCGCTGTTCGAGGTCATGGGCCAGAAGATCGTCCATTGCGGGCCATCGGGGGCGGGACAGGCCGCCAAGATCTGCAACAACATGATCCTCGGCGCGACGATGGTCGTCACCTGCGAGGCCTTTGCGCTGGCCGACCGTCTGGGTCTGGACCGGCAGAAGATGTTCGATGTGGTCTCGACCAGTTCTGGCTATAGCTGGTCGATGAACGCCTATTGCCCCGCCCCCGGCATCGGCCCGAATTCACCCGCGGACAACGATTACCGGCCGGGCTTTGCGTCCGAATTGATGCTGAAGGATCTGGATCTTGCCCGCAAGGCGGCCGTTTCCGTGAAGGCCGCCACGCCGATCGGATCGCTGGCGCGTGATCTTTACGATTCTTTCGTCCATGACGGCGGAGGTCGTGGCCGTGACTTTTCGGCAATTCTGCAACGCTTCGAGGAAAAAGACCGCTGATGGCCGGCCGGATGCAGGAACCGCGTCCGCAAGGCGGAACCCGCGCGCGCGTGATCGGTTTACCCCGCCGATGACGAAAAGACAGCCTGGACAGCGAAACAATGGGAACCATCAAGATCGGCGCGATCGCAGCCCTCGGGATCGCGCTGGCAGCCAGCCTTGGCGCCATCCTGCCCACGGGGGCTCGGCCCGTGCCTGCCGTCCAGGCCGAGGAAGCCGCGCTTCGGGTGGGTGATATCGTGCCCCGGGCAAAAGCGGCGATCGTCACCGAACCCGGTTTCTACGGTCTGGGCCGCGATGTCCCGGGCAGCCGTTATGCGATCGTCGAGGGAAAGCTGGTCCGTCTCGATGCGAAGAATTTCCGCATATTGTCCGTGCTGCGGCAAGAAGCCGCAGCCTCTCGCTAGCCGATCCCGTCCTGCGGCGTTTCCGATGGCGGACGGGAACGGAACCGGAAACCCCGATGAACGGTTGAGCGAGATGTCAGGGAATTTCGCATGACAACCGCTCGACATCTTATCGCAGCCATAACCGCTCTGGGCATCGGATTGCTGCCCCTTGCGGCCACCGCCAATCCCGGAAGCGGATTCAGGAAGACGCAGAAGGGCGTCATGAGCCGACACGTCCCGGCGCTGATGAAAGGGAACCGTGCACAAGTGGTCTATGCGCAGAACTGCCCGCCCGGTCTGGCCAAAAAGTCACTGCCCTGCATCCCGCCCGGTCAGGCGAAGAAGTCGCCGATCCGTGTGGGCGACGTCATCGACCTGGGATCGGTCCATGTCGTGACCCGGCCGGGGGCTTACGGGCTCAGCGTCCCGCCCGCGGGTGACAGCTATGCGATCGTGGACAAACGTCTGGTCAGGGTCGATTCCGACAGTGGCAAGATCCTGTCGATCCTGCGGCTGATTGACGCAATTCTGGACTGATCCGCGGGCTATCCGCCCAGCAATTCCCGCGCCGCTTCCGAGGCGGCGCGCGTCACCCTGTCCCCCGACAGCATCCGCGCGATTTCGGCCACCCGCGCCTCGGGGTCCAGCGCCTCGACATCCGAGGTCGTCATCCCCGCCGAGACCGATTTCGCGACCCTGAAATGCGACGCACCCAATGCCGCGACCTGCGGAGAATGCGTCACCACAAGCACCTGCGCATCCTCGGCCAAACGCTTCAGCCGGCGGCCGACGGCGTCGGCGGTCGCCCCCCCGACGCCGCGGTCGATCTCGTCAAAGATCAGCACCAGCGCCTCGTTTCCGCGCGCCAGGCAGACTTTCAGCGCCAACAGGAAGCGTGACAATTCGCCGCCCGAGGCGATCTTGTCCAGCGGCCCCGACGGCGCGCCGGGATTGGTGGCGACGGTAAATGCCACCAGGTCCAGCCCCTCCGGTCCCGGCTCGGCCCGGGACAGCCGGGTTTCAAAGACCGCGCGTTCCATCTTCAGCGGCGCCAGTTCCGCCATTACTGCCTGGTCGAGCCTCCGGCCCGCCTCGCACCGCGCCGCCGACAGGGCCTCGGCCGCAACCTGATAGGCCGCCTCGGCTGCCTCGGCATCCCTGCGCAGGGTCGCGATGGCCATCTCCCCGGCGTCGATCCCCTGCAGCCGGGCGCGCAGATCCTCGGCCAGCCCGGCCAGATCGTCGGGCAGGACGTCATGCTTGCGCGCCAGTCCGCGCAGCGCGAAAAGACGCTCTTCCGTTGCTTCCAGGGCGGCGGGCTGAAATTCCATCGCGCTCAGCGCGTCCTCGACCCCGCGATACGCCTCGCCCAGTTCGGTCAGGGCCCGCGACAATGCCGCAAGAGGCGGATCCAGCCGTCCATCGGCCCGGTCGGCGGCACCCTCAAGCCAGCGTCCCGCATCCAGCATCGCACCCTCGGCACCTTCCGGCCCCAGCATCTGCAGGGCGCGGGACACATCGCCACCGATCCGCTCGGCCGCCTGCATGGCGCGGCGGCGGGTATCCAGTTCCGCCTCTTCGCCCGGCTGCGGGTCCAGCCGGTCCAGTTCGGCAACCGCGTGGCGCAGGAAATCCTCTTCGGCGCGGGCCGCAGCAAGCTGCGCCTCGGCCTCCTGCAATCGCCGGGCGGCGACGCGGCGCAGCGACCAGGCCTGACGGATGCCCGACTGATCCAGCCCGCCAAAGGCGTCCAGCATCGCGCGGTGGCCGCGCGGGTTCAAAAGGCCGCGGTCATCATGCTGTCCGTGCAGCTCCACCAGCGCCTCGGACAAGCGCCGCAGCACGTCGCCCGAAACGCGGCGGTCGTTCACGAAGCCGGTTTTGCGTCCGTCACCGCCATTCACCCGCCGCAGGATCAGTTCGTCATCGTCAATCTCGATCCCCGTCTCGGCCAGCACCGCGCGGGCGGGGTGTGCGGCGGGCAGATCGAAAACCGCCGTGACTTCGCCCTGCGCGGCCCCCTGTCGCACCAGATCGGCGCGACCGCGCCAGCCCAGGACGAACCCAAGACAATCCAGCAGGATGGATTTTCCCGCCCCGGTCTCGCCGGTCAGGACATTCAGGCCGGGACCGAATTCCAGCGCCAGCCGGTCGATCAGCAGCATGTCCCGAATGTCCAGCGATCGCAGCATGGCAATCGTCGGCCGCGCCTCAGCGCAGCCTCCCCCTGGTCACAACCATCTGCCCTGGATCATCTGGCGATAGACATTGGTCAGCCAGCTTTCGCCCCGAGCCTCGGGCGACAGGCCCCGCCCGCGAAGCTGCGCGAAGGCATCCTCGTAAAAGGGCGATGACTTGAAGTTGTAGCCCAGGATCGCGCCGGCCGTCTGCGCCTCGTCATAAAGGCCAAGCGCCAGATAGGCCTCGACCAGACGCAGCAGCGCCTCGGGCGTCTGGGCCGTGGTCTGATATTCCTCCACGACAACGCGGAAGCGGTTGATCGAGGCCGGGTAATACCCGCGCTTGAGGTAATAGCGCCCGATCTCCATCTCTTTCGCGGCGAGGTGATCGAAGGCCAGGTCGAATTTCAGCATCGCGCTGCGGGCATATTCGCTGTCGGGATATTGCTCGATCACATCACGAAGCGCCTGCAGGGCCTGGAAGGTCAGCCCCTGGTCGCGACCGACCTCGTCGATCTGGTCATAATAGGACAGGGCCAGCAGATATTTCGCATAGGCCGCATCTTCGTCGCCGGGATAGGTGTCGATGAAACGCTGGGCCGCACCGCGGGCCTCTTCGTAATTCTTGGCGCGGTGATTGGCGTAGGCCTGCATGATCAGCGCCCGCTTGGCCCATTCCGAGTAGGGGTAAAGCCGCTCGACCTCGGAGAAGTAGAAGACCGCGTCCTTGGCCTTCCTCGTGTTCTCCAACTCGTATTCGCCGCGCTTGTAGATCTGTTCGGCGGTAAAGCGATCCAGGTTGCGCTTGTCGCCATCCGACCCGCCAAGAGAAGAACAGCCGGCCAGCGTCACGCTTGCCAGGACCGCAGCCAAGATCGAAGCCGAGATTTTCGAGCGCGCCATCTTCACCCTGCCATTCCATTCTGCTGTGCGGCCGACCGTCCATGGCGGGGCTGCCGGCACCTCGTAGCACAGAACATCAGGGGGCGCAAAATGGCAATCCGTTGAATTCCGCGCGTGAATTGAGGCGCGACCGGCGACGGCAAGACCGCCGCCGCGGGGCCTCACAAAACGGCCACGACGCCGATTCCCGCATCTACGCCATAGGCTGCCACGCCCGCGCCGGGAAGGCGATTTTCCAACGCCGGATCGCAATCTTCCCATGTCCAGGCGGTGGGATCGGCAAACAGCGCCCGCAGCAGCCGGTTGGTCATCGCATGACCCGCACGATGTCCGGTATAGCGCGCCAGCAGGGGCGCACCTGCCAGCGCCAGATCGCCCATCGCGTCCAGCATCTTGTGGCGCACCGCCTCGTCGGCATGGCGCAGACCGCCCGGCGACAGGATGTCGGCCCCGTCCACGACGACCGCGTTCAGGTAGCTGCCGCCGCGCGCCAGCCCGTTCCGGCGCATCGCCTCGACGTCGGATTGACGACAGAAGGTGCGGCTGTCGGCCAGTTCGCGCAGAAAGGCGCCATTGGCCATGTCCAGACGCTTTTCCTGGCGGCCGATCGCGGCGTCCGTGAAGTCGATCTGGAACTCGATCTCCAGATGGTCGGCGGGCGACAGCCGGGCAAATGCCTCGCCCTCGCGAACCTCGACCGGGCGCAGAACGCGGATCGCGCGCAGCGGAGTGTTCTGAAGGGCAATCCCGGCCCGAAGAATGGCGCGGACAAAGGGCGCGGCCGAACCGTCGAGGATCGGCACTTCGGGGCCGTCAACCTCGATCAGCAGGTTCTGGATGCCGGTCCCGACCAGGGCCGCCATGACATGTTCCACCGTGGACAAAGTCACGCCGCCCTCGCCTTCCAGCAGGGTGCACAATTTCGATGGGATCACATTGTCCCACCGCGCCGGGATGTCTCGCGCCGTGGCCAGGTCGACGCGGCGAAAGACGATTCCGTGGCCCGCGGGGGCAGGATGCATTTCCAGACGTGCCGGGGCGCCGGAATGCAATCCGACACCATCCAGTCTTACCGTCTTCTTCAATGTCGCCTGCATGGTTCTGCCTGCCCGATCATTCCTGTTCCGAAATCGTGCGTTCCGGTGCAACTTCAGCTAGGCCCAGCCGCACGGGCGTTCAATTAACGAATTGTAACCGCCTGAAACATTCACCGCGCGGAAAGAGACAATCATCGCGCGAAATGGCGTAACGTTCTGACAAAAAACTAAAAAGGGCCGCCATGCGCGGCCCTTTCAAGGGTGAGGTCGTGACGAATTCGTGAATGGGCTCAGTTGGCCTGGCGGCGCAGGAAAGCGGGAATCTCGACATCATCCTGGGCGCTGTCGGGGCTGGCCAGATCATCGAAATCGGCATCCTGCTGGCGGGCGCGGGCCGCGACGCGGTCGCTGACACGTTCCGCGATCGAGGACGCGGCGGGTTTCGAGGCGCCGCCCTGTTCGCCGTGCCCGGCCATGCGTTCCAGCATCCTGCCCAGTCCGGCCATGCGGCTTTGGCCGCGCGCCGCGTCCTGATGCTGGGGTTGCTGCGCGGCGGCCTGCTGGGCCCTGCGTTCGCCACCATGGGCGACCGCCTTTCGCAGACGATCCAGAACCTCGGGCGCCGGCTCGCCGCGGGCTGGCGTCGAGGCCGCGCGCGGGGCAAAGAAGCTTTCGGAAGGCTCGTCGATCCGCACGGCGGCAGGGCGGGCCGTGGGCCGGGGCTGATAGGCCGGTTGCGGCATATCTTCCGTGGCCTGCGGTGCCGGTGCCGGCGCCGGATTGCGTGCCTCGACCGGTGCGGCCGTGCGGCGCGGCGGCACCGATTCCTCAGCCTCGGCGGCGGGTTCTTCCTTGCGGGTCATGGTTGGGTTCTGGGTCAGCGGTTCGGCCATCGAACGGCGCGGGGCCGGCGCTTCGGCAGCCGCGGCGGCCGCGGCGTCGATGCCGGTCGCCACGACCGAAACGCGGATCGAGCCATCCATGTCCGGGTCCAGGGTCGAGCCGACGATGATGTTGGCATCGCTGTCGACCTTGTCGCGGATCACGTTCGCGGCCTCGTCCAGTTCGAACAGGGTCATGTCATAGCCGCCGGTGATGTTGATCAGCACGCCCTTGGCGCCGTTCAGGCTGATCTCGTCCAGAAGCGGATTCGCGATGGCGCGTTCGGCGGCCTCCTGGGCGCGGTTCTCGCCCGCGGCCTCGCCGGTGCCCATCATCG
>NZ_DHXG01000081.1:0-7134 GCF_002413585.1 Paracoccus sp. UBA5162 | reverse complement strand
GTGCCCATCATCGCCTTGCCCATCTCGTCCATCACGGCGCGGACATCGGCGAAGTCGAGATTGATCAGGCCCGGACGGACCATCAGGTCGGTCACGCCCTTGACGCCCTGATACAGCACGTCGTCGGCCATCGCGAAGGCTTCGGTGAAGGTGGTCTTCTCGTTGGCCAGCCGGAACAGGTTCTGGTTGGGGATGATGATCAGCGTGTCGACGACCTTCTGCAGAGCCTCGACCCCCTCTTCGGCCTGGCGCATCCGCTTGCTGCCCTCGAACTGGAAGGGCTTGGTCACGACGCCGACGGTCAGGATTCCCATCTCGCGCGCGGCCTGGGCGATGATCGGGGCCGCCCCGGTGCCGGTGCCGCCGCCCATGCCGGCGGTGATGAAGCACATATGCGCGCCCATCAGGTGATCGACGATGTCCTCGATGGTTTCTTCGGCGGCCTTGGCGCCGATCACCGGCTTGGCCCCGGCGCCCAGACCCTCGGTCACCTTCGGACCCATCTGGATGCGGTTGTTGGCGCGCGATCCGGCCAGCGCCTGCGCGTCGGTATTGGCGACCACGAACTCGACCCCGTCGAGCTGCTTCTCGATCATGTTGTTGACCGCGTTGCCGCCTGCGCCGCCCACACCGAATACCGTGATGCGCGGCTTCAGTTCTTCTTCGTCGTTCATCATCAGATTGAGATTGAGATTCATGGTTTCCGCCTGTCTGTCGCTGATCGTTGCGGACGTGAACCGTCCGTTCGAATCCCCCGTATCAACTGCAATCGTAGCGATTGAACGCCCCCGCGTCACCCGAAAAAGGCGGAGGTACCGCAAAATCTGGCGGGGAACTCAACAGGTATCGGCGGTATCTTGCCATACACGCTGAATATGGTGGCGCCGGCCTGACGCCACACAAACGGAAAAATGTCGCAATCACCAGTTGTTGCGGAACCAGCGATAGGCCCGTCGCAGACTGCGGGCGGGATAGGTCTCGGCCGGCATCTCGAAATCCCACCATTCGTCCTGCGGATGGGCGGCGAACAGCGCCAGCCCGACCGCGCCGGAAAAGCTGGGATCGGTCAACTGATGCGCCAGCCCGTCGATTCGCAGCGGCCGGCCACAACGGATGTTCGGGCCCAGGATGCGCGCGGCCAGCCCGTCCAGGCCGGGAATCTGGCTGCCGCCGCCGGTCAGCACGATCTGCTGGCTGGGCATGAAGTCAAATCCAGCCGCATCAAGGACTTGCCGCACATGGACCAGAATTTCCTCGACCCTCGGACGCATCACTCCGATCACGTCCGCGCGGCTGACGACGCGGCGGTCGGCCTCCCAGTCGCCTGTCTCTCCGCCGACGGCAATCATGTCGCGGTCGTCGCGGCCGGTCGCCTCGACCCCGCCGTTCAGCGTCTTCAACCGCTCGGCCACCGCCAGCGGCACGCGCAGCCCCTGGACGATATCCTGTGTGATCAGGTTACCGCCAATCTGAACATTATCCGAGAAGATCATGTGTTTCTTGATGAAAACAGATACGCCCGTCCCGCCCCCGCCAAAGTCGATACAGGCCGCGCCCAGTCCCTGCTCGTCCTCGACCAGCGCGGCCCGGGCCGAGGCATAGGCGGCCGAGGCGACCCCGGCCAGTTCCAGATCGCAGCGCCGGATGCATTGCACCAGGTTGCCGATCACGTCTTCATCCACGGTCAGCACATGCATGTCGCAGGCCAGGCGGTTGCCGACATGATCGCGCGGATCGGACAGCCCGCTGCGATTGTCCACGGCGAAATTCACCGGCTGCGCGTGCAGCACCTCGCGTCCGCGCCCGAAATCGGGGGTTTCGCAGGCCGCCAGGACCGAGGCCACGTCATGTTCGCTGACCTTGCCCGATTCCAGCACGATCTCGCCATCGAGCCCGTAGGATGCGGGCCGCCCGCCGGACATGCAGGCGATGACATGATCGACCCGGCAGCCGGCCACCTTCTGCGCGCCGGCCACCACGGTGCGGATCGCGCGCTCGGTCTCGGCCATGGTGTCGATTTCGCCCCGGCGCATCCCGCGAGAGCGCGTCGTCGCCGCGCCGATCACGCGGAAATTGGCCTGCCCCGCCATCGGACCCACGCCATCGACCTCGCGATCCGTTCCGGTGCCGTCGAATTTCAGAACGAGACAGGCGATTTTCGAGGTGCCTATGTCAAGGATGCCGACCACGCCCCGTTGCAATGCCGCCCGGCGGATGTTTCGCATCGCCCGCTGCGTCTGATACAATTCGACCATCGCCGCTCAGCCCCTCTTTCTATCGTCTTCGTCCAGAACATTGCCGTCCGGCCCCAGCAACGGCAGGCCGCGCGCCTTGCGGATCGAATTGCGCGCGTCGATCCCCAGCCGAAGCACCGGCCTCGAGGGGCTGCGCAGATCGACAACCTGGATGTCGCGGCCCAGCATGTCCTGCGACCGGTTCAGCGCAATGGCGGCCTGCAACGCGATGACCGCGCCTTCCTCGGGCAGCATGATGCGCTGGTTGTTGTCCAGCACCAGATCCCAGCGGCGTTCGCCGCGCCGCACCAGGCCACGCACCCGCGGCAGGATCGGTCCCGCCGCATCCAGCAGTTGCAGGGCCTCCTGGGTTTCCAGATCCGCCCCATCGCCGGCGATCAGCGGCAGATCGGGCCGCACATCGCGCGAGGTCACGCTGGCCACCCGATTGCCGGTCGCATCCAGAATGTCGATCCCGGCGGCATGGCGCCACAGCAGCGCGGGCACCCGCTCCTTGACGACGGCCGAGAGGATGCCGCCGGGCTTGATCCGCAGGTCGATGGATTCGACCGCGTCCAGTTGCATCACCTGAAGCCGCATCGCCGTCAGGTCGATATCGAAGCTGGAGGCCGGCAGATCGACCGGCAGCATCCCGCGCAGGGCCTTGTCCACGACGGGCGAGGCGCCTTCGATCGTCATCATGCGGACCTGAAATTCCTCGCGGCTCTGCACCTTGTCCACCAGCCCGGCGACGCCGGCGCCAAGCGCGGCGCGGCGATCCTGGTCCGACAGCCACAGGCCCGCCGTCATCGCGATCAGGAATGCCGGCACACCCACCCGGATCACCCGGCGATAAAGCGGCTTCAGCCACACCCGCTCCAGCCGGTATTGCAACCGCGACGGCGCGGGATCGCGCCTTTGCCGGGGCTGCGGCGGCGGCTGCAATTGCCGCTGCTGCGGACGATGATCGATCACGGCCGACACAGCGCATCCTCCACCATCCACCGCATCAGGGCGGGAAAATCGATGCCGGCATGGGCCGCCTGTTCCGGCGCCAGCGAGGTCGGCGTCATGCCGGGCTGGGTATTGACCTCCAACAGATACAGCCCGTCGCGGCCGCGGCTGTCATCCCAGCGGAAATCCGACCGGCTGAGGCCGCGACAGCCAAGCGCGCGATGCGCCCGCAAGGCGTAATCGAGGCAGGCTTCGGTGATGTCGGCGGGCAGATCGGCCGGAATTTCGTGGCGCGAGCCGCCGGGGCGGTATTTCGCATCGTAATCATACCAGCCCTCGGCGAAGATCTCGGTCACGGCCAGCGCGCGCTCGCCCATCACCGTGGTCGTCAATTCGCGGCCCGGTGCATAAGTTTCGACCATCACCCGTGCCGGCATCCTGTCGTCCAGCGCGGGTGGGCCATTGTTTTCCGACGCGATAATATAGACACCGACGCTGGAACCCTCGTCATTCGGCTTGACGACATAGGGGGCCGGCATGACGTGGCGGGCGCTGACATCGGCGCGTTCGGCGATCACGCTTTCCAGAACCGGCAGGCCGGCGGCGCGGAACGCATCCTTGGCCCGCGTCTTGTCCATCGCCAGGGCCGAAGCCAGCACGCCGGAATGGGTATAGGGCAGGTCCAGCCATTCCAGAACGCCTTGTGCGCAGCCATCCTCGCCCCAGCGGCCATGCAAGGCATTGAAGACGACATCGGGCCGCAGGCCATTCAGCCGCGTGGCGATCTCCGCCCCCGGTTCCGGCCCGAGCTCGACCTCGGTTACATCATAGCCCGCCACCCGCAACGCCGCCGCGCATTCGCGACCCGATGACAGCGACACCTCGCGCTCGGCCGAGGGTCCGCCCATCAGAACGGCTACGGTGTGGGCTGTCCTGCTCGACTTGCCCGCCACGCTTCTGCCTCTTGAGCCCGGTTGATCCGGGCCTGTCTTGATCGGCGCGGTCGGATTCTTCCCGATCTTGCGCCATGTCCGGACAGGATAGCCGCAAAGCACCCGCCGCAAAAGACAAATTTCGCGTTTCTCGTCAGAATGTTCGCTTGGGCTATGGTGTCAGGTTTCCGGCAGCGGCTCGCCCACGCGCATGACTTCCCATTGCAGATCGTGGCCGCTGTCCTCGCGAACGCGGCGGCGCACCAGTTCGCCCAGGGTTTCAAGCTCTGCCGCCGTGGCGCCGCCGGTGTTCAGCAGGAAATTGGGATGTTTCTCGGACATTTGCGCCCCGCCCCAGCTATGCCCGCGCAGGCCCGCCCGATCGATCAGCGTCCACGCCTTCAATTCGTGGCTGTCATCGGCGCGGCCGGTCGAGCTGAAACCGGCCGGATTGCGAAACGTCGATCCGGCGCTGCGGTCGCGGGTCGGCTGGGCCAGATCGCGCCTGGCGATCTGGTCGGCCATCTTCTGATGCAGCGCGTCGGGATCGGCCCGGTCGGCGCGAAAGCGCGCATCCGTCAGGATCCAGCCATCGGGCAGATCTGCATGACGATAGGCAAAGCCCAGATCCGCGGGCGTCAGCGTGACCTGGCGGCCCTCGCGGGTGACGGCACGGGCATCGATCAGGTGATCGGCGACATAGCTGCCATAGCAACCGGCATTCATGCGAACCGCACCCCCGATACTGCCGGGAATGGTGCGCAGGAAGGTCAGATCCAGCCCGGATTCCGCCGCCCGGCGGGCGACATGGGCATCCAGCGCGGCGGCGCCCGCGGTCACGATGTCGCCGTCGATGTCGATGGCATTGAACGCCCGGCCGAGACGGATCACCACCCCGCGAATGCCGCCGTCGCGGACGATCAGATTGCTGCCGACGCCGATCGGAAAGACCCCGATGCCCGGATCCAGGACAACCAGGAATTCCGCCAGATCCTGGGGATCGGCGGGCTGGAACAGCCATTCGGCGGGGCCGCCGACGCGCAGCCATGTCAGCCCGTCCAGAGGACGGTTCGGCGTCAGCGCGCCGCGCGGAGTGGGAAGATCGAGGCTCATGGCAAGGCTGGTAGCCAGCGCGCGCCATGGCGTCAATATCGGCCCGCGAATGCCCTTGCATCCGCGACTCCGGCCGGGCGGCGGATCGACGCCTGGTTCAGGATCGCGTTCGGATACGGTCCTGCCGCAACGGGATCCGGGTCGCCGCGGCCCAGGGCACGCACCTGCAGCCTCGCCCGTGCCGGTCCGTCAGAGATATCGCAGGGCCGTCATCATTCCCGCCTGCATGTGATACAGGTTGTGGCAGTGAAACGGCCAGTTCCCCGGATTGTCGGCGTCAAAGGCGATCGTCACGGATTCCATCGCCGGAACCAGCACCGTGTCACGCATGGCACCCGACAGTCTCGCGGGTCCGATGCCCACGACCTGGAAGTGATGACCGTGCAGATGCATCGGGTGCGACATCATCGTGCGGTTGCGGATGACGATTTCGACCCGTTCGCCCTGCTTCACCTCCAGCGGCGCGCGGTTCTCGAACGTCTTTCCATTGATGCCCCAGACATAGGGCTCCATGCTGCCGGTCAGATCGCAGGAAAGCGTCCGGTCGACGGTGCGCTTTTGCAGAGGTGTCTCAGCCAGAAGCTTGCGTTCCAGATCGAGAAGCACCGGGGGCGCGGTCCGGTCCGCCTGCGACGAGATCCGGTCTATCCTGGCGCCTTGCGTCGCGAGGATCAGCCCCGTCCGCGCCGTGTCGCCTTCGCGTTGCGCCAGGATCGGCAGAGCCAGCGCCGCGTCGGGAATATCGATTTCGATGTCGACGCGCTGCGCCATCGTCAGTTCGAAGCGCCGCCCGATGATGGGCCTGACCGGCATCCCGTCCACGGCGACCAGTCTGCCCCGAACCGCGCCGAGATCGATCCAGAAATTGGTCGATGACGCCGCGTTGATGACCCGCAGCCGGACCGGTGCGCCGCGATCGACGCGGATCACCTCGGGGTCTGACAGATCCCGATCGTTGACAAGGAAAGCGTCGAAGGAGATGTCGTTCAGATCCATCGGCATGTCGTCCTGATCCATGCCGGACATCGGCATCGTCATCGTCATGCCCATCGAATCCATGCCCTCCATGCCCTCCATGCCGGATGGATCCATGCCCGCCATGCCAGTGCCATCCTGCGACGGGCCGCGCACCATGCCGTGCTGCATCGCCGCCATGCCCGATCCGATACGGCCTGCGTCATCGCCGACCAGTCGCGCCATCAGCTCCTCGGGCGACGTGAAGGAAAAGTCGTGCAGCAGCATCACGACCTCTTGCCGGTCGGCAGCGCCATCACGAAGAATCAGCGGCGCGGCCATCAACTGCGCCTCTTGCAGACCGAAATGCGAATGCATCCAGTTGGTGCCGCCCCGCGGCAGATCGAAGGCAAAGTTCTTTGTCCCCCCGGCCGGAATCGGTTCCTGCGACAGGGTATTTCCGTCCTGTCCGAAAGGCGGCGTGAGACCGTGCCAATGAATGACCGTCGGCACCCCGGCCTCGTTGGCCAGCGCGACGTCGAAACCATCCGCGATGTCCAGG
This sequence comes from Paracoccus sp. UBA5162, assembly GCF_002413585.1. Lineage (NCBI taxonomy): Bacteria > Pseudomonadati > Pseudomonadota > Alphaproteobacteria > Rhodobacterales > Paracoccaceae > Paracoccus > Paracoccus sp. UBA5162. Next base: position 385 of record NZ_DHXG01000081.1, on the reverse strand, counting down.
GTCAGCCCCTGCCGGCCGCGTTCGTCGGTGAGACCAAACACCGTCGCAGCCCGGCCCTGAACCTCGATCGTGCGCGTGCCTGCCGTCAGTCGCCGCGCACCCTGTGCCGCCCAGGCTTGCGCCCCGAAAGAGCCGAGGGCCGTGACAGCCGCCAATTGACCTGCCGTTGACAGGAAACGTCGGCGACTGATGCCGGGGATGAGTGCCATCTGGTGATCCGATCCTTTTGAGTGAGAGTTCAGAACGTGACGTGCGACAGGTTGGCCGGGCCGGCTGTCGGATGGTTGCGAATCCAGCCCCGGATTGGTTCGGCAGATAGGTCAGCCGAACCCGCCGGGCAAGATGATGCCGTGTCGCAGGAAAATGAAGATTTTCGGGATCCTGC
>NZ_DHXG01000044.1:9609-11128 GCF_002413585.1 Paracoccus sp. UBA5162 | reverse complement strand
CTGGCGGTCTTCATGATCGGCCTGCTGATCAACTTTACCACGCGCAAGTATCAATCGGCCAGCTGGACGCTGGGCTAGCGGCCGGAACCGGTCGAATTCCCGTGCAAATTGCGTGTCGCGGATGCTTGCGGGCCGGAAAAGCAACCCTATATACAGCCCCGAAGCACCCGGCTGCGGCCGGTTGCCGCAACGAAACGGGATCGGGCCGCGGGGGCCATAACGGACCCGAGGCTCACGGATATCGCCGCAAGAGAGGTTAGAAACACATGTCCAAAGTTATCGGCATCGACCTTGGCACGACCAACAGCTGCGTCGCCATCATGGATGGCAGCCAGCCCAAGGTCATCGAGAACAGCGAAGGCGCGCGTACCACGCCCTCGATCGTCGGCTTTACCGATGGCGAGCGGCTTGTCGGCCAATCCGCCAAGCGCCAGGCCGTGACCAACCCCACCAACACCGTTTTCGCGGTCAAGCGTCTGATCGGCCGTCGGATCGGCGATGAGGCCGTCGAGAAGGACAAGAAGCTGGTTCCCTATTCCATCGTGGATGGCGGCAATGGTGACGCCTGGGTCGAGGTGAAGGGCGAGAAATATTCCCCGGCGCAGGTCAGCGCGATGATCCTTCAGAAGATGAAGGAGACCGCCGAATCCTATCTGGGCGAAGAGGTCACGCAGGCCGTCATCACGGTTCCGGCCTATTTCAACGACGCCCAGCGTCAGGCCACCAAGGACGCCGGCAAGATCGCGGGCCTGGAAGTCCTGCGCATTATCAACGAACCGACCGCGGCCGCGCTGGCCTACGGTCTGGACAAGAAGGAAAGCAAGACGATCGCGGTCTATGACCTCGGCGGCGGCACCTTCGACATCACCATCCTGGAAATCGACGACGGCCTGTTCGAGGTGAAATCGACCAACGGGGACACGTTCCTGGGCGGCGAAGATTTCGACATGCGCATCGTCAACTACCTCGCCGACGAATTCAAGAAAGAGCACGGCGTCGATCTGACCAGGGACAAGATGGCCCTTCAGCGGCTGAAGGAGGCCGCCGAGAAAGCCAAGATCGAGCTGTCCAGCTCCAGCCAGACCGAGATCAACCAGCCCTTCATCAGCATGGACAAGGACAGCGGCACGCCGCTGCACATGGTCATGAAGCTGAGCCGGGCCAAGCTGGAATCGCTGGTCGGCGATCTGATCAAGCGAACGATGAAACCGGTCGCCGATGCGCTGAAGGATGCCGGCGTCTCCAAGGGCGAGATCGACGAGATCGTCCTGGTCGGCGGCATGACCCGGATGCCCAAGGTCATCCAGGAAGTCACCGATTTCTTCGGCAAGGAACCGCACAAGGGCGTCAACCCCGACGAGGTCGTGGCCCTGGGCGCCGCGATCCAGGCCGGCGTGCTGCAAGGCGACGTCAAGGATGTGGTTCTGCTGGACGTGACGCCGCTGTCGTTGGGGATCGAGACGCTGGGCGGGGTCTTCACCCGACTGATCGATCGCAACACCACGATCCCGACCAAGAA